>NZ_JAVKBY010000237.1:0-113198 GCF_040222985.1 Coleofasciculus sp. F4-SAH-05 | reverse complement strand
AAGAAAAACGTGCGATCGCGTGTACAAATGGTGACGAAATACCAGCCATTTGCGCTATAGTCTCTGTGGGGTAATCGGGTGGATTCAACCCGATATTTTCCTTTGTACAAGGTCATGGGTTTGTACAGGGTTATCGGTTTTCCCCGATCATTGTGTAGAGACGCGCCATGGCGCGTCTCTACAATCGTCATGTCACCGACTATTCTATCCCTTCAATCCGATCTTCAACCTCCTGATACAACTCGCGCAACATCTGCAAATTACTCTCACTCGTCTCCCAATACCCGCGTCCATTCACTTCCAACAACGTGGACACCACCTTGCGGAAGGAATGGGGATTCAAATTCATCAACCGCTTCCGCATTTCTTCATCCTGGATAAACGTCTCATTGGCTTCCTCGTATACCCAGTTATCTACCGCGCCAGCCGTCGCACTCCAACCCATAGTATTAACTAACCGCTTCGAGAGTTCTCGCACTCCCTCATACCCGTGACTCAGCATTCCCTCATACCATTTCGGGTTGAGTAGCTTCGTCCGCGCATCTAAACGCACCGTCTCCGATAACGTCCGCACCTGGGCGTTTGCTGTCGTCGTATCAGCAATATAAGATGCAGGCGTCTTACCATCTTGACGCAGGGTGGATACCACCTTCGTCGGATCAGAATCAAAGTAGTGAGACACATCCGTCAAACTAATCTCCGACGAATCCAGATTCTGGAACGTCGCCTCCGCCGTTTTCAATGACGACTCGAAAATCTGGCGATTCTGTTCCATCGTTCCCGGATTATCCGCACTAAAGGCAAAGGATTTCCGGGTTAGATACATATCCTGTAACTCGGATTCGCTTTCCCACGTACTATTCTCCACCGCCAGATTCACATTCGCTGCATAGGAACCCGATGCATTGGAGAACACCCGCGTCGCCGCTTGGCGCAGATTAATCCCCATATCCGCCGCCTGTTGCATGGCGTGTTTGCGGACAAAGTTCATCTCGTGAGGTTCATCCGCCTCAGCCGCCATTTTCACAGCTTGATCTAACAGATTCATCTGGTTGATAAACAAATCCCGGAATACGCCAGAACAGTTAATCACCACATCCACCCGGGGACGCCCTAATTCTTCCAGGGAAATCAATTCTAACTTATTCACTCGCCCTAAGGCATCGGGAACGGGTTTCACCCCAACCATCCACATAATTTGCGCCAGGGATTCCCCGTAGGTTTTGATATTATCGGTTCCCCAGAGGACACAGGCAATGGTTTCGGGCCAATTCCCACCATTTTCCGCCCGATGCCGCGCCAATAAGCGGTCTACGACGATTTTTGCCGATTTTACCGCCGCTGTAGTGGGGATGGATTGGGGGTCAAGGGCGTGGATATTCTTCCCCGTGGGTAATACATCCGGGTTGCGGATGGGATCACCCCCAGGTCCAGGAAGCACATATTCCCCTTCCAACGCTTTCAGCATCGCGCCGAGTTCGTTATCCGCGACAATTTGCTGGAGACAGAATTCCAGATACTCAAATAGGGGTTTAATTGCATCCGAGTCAACTTGACAGTACCCCGCATCAATTAATGCTTCTATCCAAGGGGTGCGTTTCCGCATATTAAAGAAATTCAGACTCGTCACCTTGGACACCCGCCCCTCGGCATCGGTTTGGGCTTGGACTAACGCCGCAACAGACGCACGAGTGGCTTGGGTGATGTCTTGAAGTAACTGTACATCCGCTAAGACACCTCGGTCATTATTTTGATAAATCTCGTCGATATCCCGGTTGAGACTGTTGGCGATAATTCGCAGTAGACTCAGGATTTCTTCCTCTGGACGATCCAGACTGGCAATATTAACTAATGTCGCGATCGCTTCCTCAGCGGTGGGCGGTTTGCCAATTACATGCAACCCACAGGGTAACAGCCGAGACTCAATCTCCATCAGCTTTTTGTAGACTAACCCCACCAGGGTATCCCGTTCTTCTGGGGTCAGTTCACTGGCGTCTTTTTCCGGTAAGGCGATATCTTTATCCAGATTCACCAAGCGGCATTTATCCATAATTGTGTTCACAATCGGAACGCCGCGTCCGGTGTCTTTCAGGGTTTGATAGGACCCAATTAATTCATTCAGTTCCTTCAACCCTTTATATAACCCTGCATTCTCCGCCGGAGGGGTGAGATAGGAAATGGTTTCGGCGTAACTGCGCCGTTTCGCGATCGTGGCTTCACTGGGGTTATTTGCAGCGTAATAGTAGAGATTGGGAATCGAACCAATTAAGTTATCCGGGTAACAATCCCCTGACATCCCCATCTGCTTACCGGGCATAAATTCCAATGACCCGTGAGTCCCGAAATGCAATACGGCATCGGCTTGCCAGAGATGTTCTAAATAGGTGTAGTAGGCGGCAAACCCGTGATGGGGGCTGGCGGAACGGGAGAACAAAAGCCGCATCGGATCACCTTCATACCCGAAGGTGGGCTGCACGCCAATAAACACGTTGCCGAATTGCTTACCATAAATGAGTAGGTTTTGTCCATCACTATTTAAATGTCCCGGCGGTGGACCCCAGTTTTCTTCTAAACGGGTGGAGTAGGGGGTAAACCGTTCATACTCCATCACCGACATGCGGTAGGCAATATTTAATTCAGGGGTTGCATACTGGGCTTGGGCGTCGTGGATGACTTGTTGCATCAAGGCTTCGGCAGATTCGGGTAAGTCTTCCACGTCGTAGCCGTTATGCTTCAGGGCTTCCATGACTTTATAAATTGACCCGAAGACATCTAGATAAGCAGCTGTGCCGACATTCCCCTTATCCGGCGGGAAACTAAATACGGTAATCGCCACCTTCTTATCCAGTTTTGGCTTACGGCGCAGGCTTGCCCATTTCAGCGCCCGATTTGCCACTGCTTCAATTCGATCCTGAAGTGCGATCGCTTTCCCGGTGGTGCCATCTCGTCCGGATAATATAATCGGTTCGATCGCGCCATCGAGTTCTGGGATGGCAATTTGCAGTGCCACCTGAATCGGGTGCAATCCCAAGTCACTCCCTTCCCACTCTTCTGTGGTTTGGAAGACTAAGGGCAATGCCACCATATAGGGACGGTTGAGGCGTTTTAAGGAGTCGATCGCCTTGGGATGATCTTGTCGCGCTGGACCCCCGACTAAGGCAAATCCCGTCAGAGACACCACCGCATCTACCAGAGTTACATTGGCTTGTCCCTTACTCGTGGGCGTGTCATAGAAAAAGGCATCCACGGGTTTGGAGAAATCCAGTCCCCCAGCAAACACAGGTAGAACTCGTGCGCCCATGGCTTCCAGTTCCTGTACCATTGCCACATAATGGGCATCATCCCCGGTTACCAGGTGGGTGCGTTGCAGGACTAAACCCACACAGGGGGCAAAGGGGTCTTTTAAATCTTCGGAGATATCGTCGCGATTGTTATACCAGGTGAAATACTCTTTGACATCCTCAAACATCTTTGTAGACAGGGGATGCCATATACCCATGTCTGGGTAAACCACCGGATCTTTAAATTCTAGGGTTTTTCCCTTGAGAACATATTTATCTGCCAGCATTAACAGGAAGTTTTCCAGGTTTTGGGAGGAACCCCCTAGCCAATACTGGAACGAAAGCATAAAGTTCCGGGCATCCTGTGCCTTGTCAATGGGCATATATTTCAGGACTTTGGGCAGCGTCTGCAATAGCTTCAGCATCCCATCTTGGAAGGATGAGCCTGACTTTTCCTTACGCTTCTTCATGAACTGGGCGATCGCACTCTTGGATTGACCCAGTTGTGCCATGGAGAAGCTGCCTAATTTATTCAGGCGCATTACCTGTGGCATAGAGGGGAATACCACCGCCGCATCTAAGCGATCGCGATGGGGTTGAACGGCGGCGACAACCTTATCCGCTAAGTCTTCGATAAAGATTAGCGAGGCGATAAAGATATTGGCTTGGGCAATATCCTGCTCAAATGCCTGATAGTTTTGTTCGTCGCGGAGTTCTTCGATTAAGTAGCCACTGATTTCAATGGCAATATCTGGCTGATTTTGATTGATAGAACGGACAGCCGCTGATAAAGCACTTTGATATTGTGGCTCTAGCACGACATAGACCACCTTCAGGACGTGACGATTCTGGGGGTCATCGGGGGTGATGTGACGAATGGTGGACTTGACGTGAGTGAACATACTGTTCTCGCTCCTTTTGATCCGTGTTCTCTTCTCATTGATAGGGTTCCAGGGAAGGTTGGCTTTGCTTCCCTTGGAATCGGCTTGGCGTTACAGTTAGGGCAACTTTAGTGGTTTTACCAAAAAATGCTGACCGATGCAGCGTTTTCGCCCTGGTTTGACACAATTCGATAGGAAGTTACCCCTATTACTTTACATTTATTTACATTTACTAAAGTATTCGCTCTAAATATTATTCACAAAAATTTACACTTAAATCAAGCTGGGCAAAATTATAGTCATAGCTTTAGACATAATAGGGTTTATGTAGACACATAACATTAGAATATATGGTAGACAGGGATAAAAGGACACAGACTCCCCAGCGAGGTTCGTGGGTGCGTGGTCTTGGCTAGATGCGATCGCATCTCCACAAAGAGGTACTGGTGCATACAAACTGGGCTTCCTTATCCCTTGCAGCGTTGGATTGTCTCCTGTGTTAGGATATCGCCAGTATTTGTGGAATCTTGTTGTAAGTCCCCTTTTCTTTAATGTGAAGGTAAAACAGATTTATTAAATAGACTGATAGATAAAAAAATAGTCTGTTTTTTAATAGATAATCCTATGTTAAAACGTATCTATATTGACAATTTTCGCTGTCTGGTAAATTTTGAACTTGACGTTGATACGATTAATCTATTTTTGGGTTCTAACGGAACAGGTAAATCGACAGTTTTTGAAGTCTTACAGAAAATCCAGGCATTTGTCAGTGGTGATAGCAAAGTCGATAAAATTTTTGACGCTGCCGACTGTACCCGCTGGCAAACCTTAACTGTTCAACGGTTTGAACTCGAACTTCAAGGGAATGGTGGTAGCTACAAATACGAATTGGGTATTGGTCACAATCAGAATAAATGCCGTGTTGAGTATGAGCGTCTGTGGTTTGATAACCAACCCTTACTGAAATTTGAGTTAGGCGAAGTTCAACTCTATCGAGACAACCATTCAGAGGGATCCCAATACTCTTTTGACTGGTCGCAGTCTATGATCCCTTCACTGATGCCAAGAAATGATAATACCAAGTTAACCTGGTTTAGAGAACGGATTCAACGATTTATCATCGTCAAAATTGTTCCCAGTTTAATGATTGATGAAAGTTCCCAGGAAGAAAGGCGTTTGGCGATTCAAATGGAAAATTTTGTGTCTTGGTATCGCTATCTTTCTGAAGACCAAGGTAAAATTGCTGAAATCGCCAATATCTTAAAAGATGTAATTGAGGGATTTTCTAGTTTTAAGTTTGAACGAGTCAGCGAACAAAACTTAGTGCTGACACTACGGGTTACCGGAGATACAGATAATTCTCAAACCCTTGAATATCGATTTCGGGAATTATCCGATGGACAAAAGATGTTAATTGTTTTATACACGCTGATTTATGGCACAAAACAGGAAGACTATACCTTGTGCATTGATGAACCAGAAAATTTCTTGGCTTTACCAGAAATTCAACCGTGGTTGATTCAGCTATATGATTTTTGTAGTGAGGGACAACTTCAAGCATTACTGATTTCTCACCATCCTGAGTTAATTAACTATCTTTTAGCGTCACCCATTGGCTATTGGTTTGAGCGTCAAAGTAACGCTCCTGTCCGAGTTAAACGTATTAGTAGTGAAGTCGCTGACAGTTCTGGATTACCCGTCTCAGAACTCATTGCCAGGAGATGGTTAAGTGAGTCAGCGTAGAGTTCAGATAGTGATTCTTTGTGAGGATCGCCAGCAAGAAGTTTTTGCCCGTCATTTCTTGAGGGAGCGCGGTTTTAATGGTATATTTCGCTCTAAAATATGTCCGCCTGGTCGCCAATCGGGAGAACAGTATGTACGCACTCAGTATCCGGTAGAAGTCAAAGCCTATCGTCAGAATAGAAACCGTGTATCAATTGGATTAGTGGTGTTGATTGATGCCGATACAGGTGGGTTGCAAGAACGACTTAATCAGTTAGAGTTCGCCCTCAGTGAAGATGCCCAACAAAATCGTCAACCCGATGACGCGATCGCGATCTTTATTCCTAAACGTAATATTGAGACTTGGATACATTTTTTGCAGGGAGAAACCGTAGATGAGGAGACAGAGTATGCAAAATACCAGAAGAATGAAGCGGCTTGTAAACCATCTGTGGAGAACCTAGCAGAACAATGCCGTTCTCAGAACTTACCAGACAACGCACCTGCGTCACTTCAGGCAGCTTGTGGAGAATTACAACGGCTATTACCACTCTTAAAATAAGTGCGATCGCGACTGTTACGTTAAATTTACACCTTAATAAGTATTTACAATGATAAAAATTCAATAAAATTAACTTTTTAAAGATTTCAATAAAACAACATTTTCTTTGATCCTTACTCTCAGAATCATATCGTGTCCGGTCAAACACCCCGAATAAAAATGCCTGAAACCCTTGTTATTACGGTATTGCAATTATGGGCAATCGTCAGGACATGATATCAATAGGTCAGCCGGGAAATAAATTTCCGGCTGATAGCTAAAGTCAGCTAAAGCTGACTAGATATTTTAACCCGTTTTAACGGGTTTTAGCTTTAAGCCGGAACTTGAGTTCACGGCTTAGTGCTAATGTGTGTGTCGATTGCTGCGTAGGGGCGTATTAACCTACAGTAATTGGCGCTTTCTCATCAAAGGAAAGGTATTGTTTATTTGTTTCTACTCCGTTGCTCTCCTGTCGCGTATTTCCGGATGCAATTGGCTGCTGTTGCATCTCCCAACTCTTGAGAACAATCAGATATTCATAGAATGCCTGTAGTGTACACCAAGCAAAACCGGCTTGACCATCTAGACAACCACCGAGGAAAAAATACATATAAATGAAGCGCAACAAAGGTCTGAAGGGAAGACGCAAGGACAAATCTTTTAAAGCTCGCCGTCGTTCGACTTCCGATTGACCCAAGCACAAATTCCACCAATTCACTCGTCCTTGTTCGAGTTGTCGCAACGTTTCAGCCGCCTCATTTGTGGAGTAGCGATTATGCTTGTCAATCCAGCGCGTCAAGCCTTTTGAACAGGTATAGTGAGGATAGGTTTCGTTGAGGAAACCTGTGGAACCGTTACAGACTTCTCGCTCGGTGTGACCATAATCTGTAAACCAGACCTTATTTTTCTGAAACAGGCGTAATTGATAGCGGGGATACTGGGTGCTGTGGCGAATCCATTTACCCATAAACAGAACTCGTTCTGCCACATAATAGCCGATGTGTTTGGGGTTTTGGATGGTGTCCAGACATTCTTGGAACAGTTGGGGAGTCAGGCGTTCATCGGCTTCCAGAATGTAGACCCATTCATATTTAGTAGGAATCGCTTCCAGCATCCAGGTGCGTTGTTTTCCGTGACTTTCAAATTTGTGCTGTACTATCCGAACGGGATAGCGGGAGGCAATTTCAATCGTGCGATCTGTGCTGAATGAGTCTACGACAATAACATCATCTGAAAGCAGGGCGGATTCAATACAGGCAGCGATGTCTAATTCTTCGTTGTGGGTGAGGATGTAAATGGAAAACATAACTGGTTTTGGATTGGATAATATTAGAGCCGATCTTTTTGAGATAATTCTAGTCCGCTAAAAAGTGGAGAAACCGTTGTTTTTGGTTTTCTCCACTGTTAAGTTGCTCCTTTCAAATTAAACATTAGAGCAAATAGTTAGTTAAGGTTCTGAGCCTATTTTTTTTACTTTTGCTTACGCTTCAAGGCTGAACCAGCACCGAGAGTACCAAGAACAAAAATCCCCAGTATAGAAGACGGTTCTGGAGCAGGTTGGGCATAAACCATGTCATCAAAGGTGTATGTTTCCTGGTGCCCACCACCCAGATTACCCTCTGTTAGTATGACCTGATCAAAAGGCGTATCGGACACGAATCCCCAGAAGTCACCTTGAAGGGTATTGGGAATCTCTTTGTCTATAAGCTGTTGACCATCCATCAATAAAGTAACAGTAGCAGCGATGTTTGAGCCACGACCACCAGGTCCGGCTAAATCCCAGATTCCCCCCCAAGCATTTATACCATCCCAAATTTCCGGTTGCTCGAACTTCCACGTTGTAGTTTGCAAGGGACTATCATTTATCAGATCGCTCCAAACCCCACCTTGGATTTTACCTACGGTGGAAATAACGCTCACCCCTGGATTTAATGTCTGATCCTCAAAGTCTTCTGTTTCAAACCAAGGTTCGTCCAAAGCATCTATCCAAGCTTGCTTATCTGTAAATACTGTAATGTTAGTAGCATCTGCTTTTGGTGCTAAGACTAAGACTGACAGACCACAAGATGCGGCGATAAGTGCTGAGCAAAAAGATCTTGAAGTTTTCATATTTCTCAAAAAGAATGATGGTTTCGTGTTTTTTCAGGTGCGCTTTGCATTATTAAATTTAAACTGTCTCTTCAGCGCTGTCAGTAGGAAAAAGTAGGAACATCTCGGAGCAGTTTTATAAAGTTCCCATGAAGAAGTCACCCCCTTTATGAAGCGTTTGTAAAACAGTAGGCAGGTTTTGTAAAGTTTTCATAAATAAGTTGGTCAGGTTGATCAAGCTTGTGTAAAACAGTAGGCAGGTTTTATGAAGTTCAGGTCAACTTGCCCACAGGTGTGTCTATAGGAGTAAAAATACTCATGCGTCTTGAAGAAGCACTTGAACTCTTGCAATCCTTTGTCTATACCCAAACCCAGCAACACTTAAATACTCTGCAAATAGCTGTACTGCGGGGTTCTTGGCAACATCAATCCTATGAGCAAATTGCCGAAACTTACTGTTTCTCCAGCGCTCACGCCAAGACAGTTGGTGCCAAGTTATGGAACGTTCTCTCCCAAGTGTTTGGTACAAAAGTTAATAAGAAGAATTTTTCAGTGGTTCTGGAACGTAAAGCGAAAGAGTGGATGGTAGAGAAGGCAATCGATATAGCCACTCAGTCAGCTTTTCCAGGAACTTTATCGTGCCAAAACCACTTATCTGTTACATCCGCTACAAAAAATTGTCCCACATTCTGCGTCATTCCTGAATTACCCGGAGGTCAAGTTCCGCTAGAGTCTTCCTTTTATATAGAACGTCCTCCCATTGAAGAACGCTGCTACGATGCTATTGGACAACCCGGAGCATTAATTCACATTCATGCTCCCACCCAAATGGGGAAAACATCCCTAATGGCAAAAATTCTACAGCAAGGAAGATGGCAAGAGTATCATACTGTAACCTTAAGCTTTCAGCTTGCGAGTAGCCATGTCTTGAGTAATCTGGATAAATTCTTACAATGGTTCTGTGCCAGCATTGGTAAAAGCTTAGGGTTACCGAATCAGGTGGCTGATTATTGGGATACTATGTTGGGTGGCAAATCCAGTAGCACGGATTACTTTGAGAACTATCTGTTAGCAGAAATTGATAACCCTATCGTCATTGGCTTAGATAATGTTGAAGTAATCTTTCAATACCCGGAAATTGCCTCAAATTTTTTTTGCCTGTTGCGAACCTGGAATGAGAAAGCTAAGTACGGAAACAGTCTAAGCCGAGTCTGGGAAAAACTGCGGTTAGTCGTCGTTTATTCAACCGAGATTTATACGCCCTTGATGATTCATCACTCAGCGTTTAATCTGGGACTATCCATTGAGTTGCCAGAATTTACCAGAGAGCAGGTACAAGATTTGGCATGGCGCCATGAACTCAATTGGGATATTGATCAGGTCAAACAACTAATGTCTATAGTTGGGGGTCATCCCTATCTAATCCGAAAGGGACTTTATCACATTTTGAAACAAGATTTTACCCTAGAAGAGTTGTTAGTTAAGTCTACCGGAAAAGTTAGAATTTACAGCGAATACCTGTGTCATAAATTATCGAATCTGCGACATTACCCAGAACTTTATTCAGCGTTTACCCAAGTGACAAATTCACCAACACCTGTGGAATTAGAATGGGAGCAAACCTTACAATTACAGACAATGGGATTAGTGCAGCTAAAAGGCGATCGCGTGCTGCCTAGCTGCAATTTGTATCGTCAGTATTTTAACGTCTCAGCGTCTCATCTACAGGAGTTCTACCCTAAGTGATAGTAAGCATTACTTAGATTTTAGGCAATTGGTTAGTATTTATTTTTTGTTAAAGATTATATCAAATCAATATTATCTGAATAACTTCTTGCTGCGCTACTTCCTAAACAAATAGCATCAGAGTTTCCCGGTTGGAAAGGGGCGGGTTTATTTGGATCTGGGTGCAACCGAAAAAATAGTCGTAAAACCCGCCCCTACATGGTGCAAGATGTGAGATTGCTCCAGAATAGTGCAAGTGACCCACTACGCCGTAAGATCGAAAGCATGATCTACCAACCACCGCGCCCAACGATTCCTGAGAGTACCTGGCAACGTCCGATTGGACAGGGCTGGGAGAATCCCTACACTGTACGCTATGCCAGTAATCTGGATGATGGACCCTGGCATGGTATGCCCCTGGGTGGATTTGGCGCAGGTTGTTTGGGGCGATCGCCACGGGGAGATTTTAATCTATGGCATCTGGATGGGGGAGAACATACCTTTAAATCTTTGCCAGCTTGTCAGTTTAGTGTGTTTGAACAGCCAGAAAACCAAGATGCCCAAGCTTATGCCCTTTGCACTGAACCCCCAGAGGATGGCAGTTTGGGTAAATGGCAATGGTATCCCACGTCGCCTAATGTAGAGACCAAAAATGGCGCGTCTCTACCAACGGGAACCTATCACGCCCTTTATCCCCGCAGTTGGTTTGTCTACGAGAATGTCTTTCAAACGGAATTAACCTGCCAACAGTTTTCCCCAATTTGGGCAGACTGTTATCAGGAAAGCAGTTATCCGGTGGCGGTGTTTGAATGGAGTGCCCATAATCCCACAGATCAGCCGATTACCTTAAGTATTATGCTCACCTGGCAGAATATGGTGGGCTGGTTTACTAATGCAATCAAGCATCCTCAAGTTCAAGTACGGGATGATGGGAGTCCAGTTTACGAGTATCAACCCCGTTGGGGAAATAGTACCGGGAATTATAATCAATGGATTGTGGATAATTTTCGCGTGGGTTGTCTGTTAGATCGGGTGAGGTTGCGGGATGAGATTGACGAAGGCGAAGGACAACTCTGTTTTGCTACGGTGACGAATCCCAGTCAGGAGGTATTCTATCACTGTCGCTGGAACCCCACAGGCGATGGATCACAGGTGTGGAATACGTTTGCCAGTGACGGGAGTCTGAGTGATGTGCAAGATGAAACCCCTGCTGAACCCGGAGAACAAATTGCGGGTGCGATCGCGGTACGGGTAAGACTGCGCCCAGGGAGAACCCGCAAAATCCCGTTTATCCTGGCTTGGGATTTTCCGGTAACTGAGTTTGCTTCTGGGGTTAAATATTACCGCCGTTATACGGATTTCTTTGGACGCACCGGGAATAATGCCTGGTCAATGGTTCGCACCGCCCTCAAACATTCTGACCTTTGGCAAGAGAGAATTTTATCCTGGCAAAATCCCATTTTACAGCGTCAGGATTTACCCAATTGGTTCAAAATGGCGCTGTTTAATGAATTGTATTTGTTATCGGCTGGGGGGACAATTTGGAGTGCGGCAAATGAACGCAATCCGGTGGGACAATTTGGGGTTTTGGAATCCTTTGATTATCGTTGGTACGAAAGTTTAGATGTGCGGCTGTATGGGTCATTTGCCCTGGCGATGTTGTGGTCAAGATTGGATAAAGCGGTACTGGAAGCCTTTGCCCGGGCAATTCCTACCCGTGATGATACGCCTCGAATTATTGGCTATAACCAAGCCACAGCCATTCGCAAAGCCGCTAATGCCACACCTCACGATTTAGGTGCAGCGAATGAACATCCGTGGGAGAAGACAAATTATACCAGTTATCAAGATTGCAATCAGTGGAAGGATTTACCCTGTGATTTTGTCTTGCAGGTGTATCGAACCTTTGTGTTTACGGGGTCAAAGGATATTGAATTTTTAGCCGAATGTTGGTCAGCCATTGTCAAGGCGCTGGCGTATCTGAAAACCTTTGATCTCGATGGGGATGGGATTCCAGAAAACTCCGGCGCACCGGATCAGACGTTTGATGATTGGCAGTTGCAGGGAGTTAGTGCTTACTGTGGTGGACTATGGTTAGCCGCCTTAGAAGCCGCAAGCGCGATCGCACAGATTCTCCTGGACAATTATACCCTCGTTTCTGCTATTAATCTGCCTGATCCGGAGTCGATTCAACACACCCTGAACAATTACCATAAATGGCTGCAACAGGCAAGACCAATTTATCAAGAAAAACTCTGGAATGGTCAATATTATCGCCTAGATAGCGAAAGTGATTCCGATGTGGTGATGGCAGATCAACTTTGTGGTCAGTTCTATGCCCAATTATTAGGGTTACCGGATATTGTTCCCCCAGAATGCACCCAGTCAGCCTTAAAAACGGTTTATGAGTCTTGTTTTTTAAAGTTCCATAATGCCGAATTTGGTGCAGCCAATGGGGTAAAACCTGATGGTTCTCCCGAATATCCCGATGCGACTCATCCCTTAGAGGTGTGGACAGGGATTAATTTTGGACTAGCCGCATTTTTAATTCAATTAGGGATGAAGGATGAAGCCTTAAAGGTGACAGAATCAGTGGTGCGACAGGTGTATGAAAATGGGTTACAATTTCGCACCCCAGAAGCGATTACACCTGTTGGCACATTTCGGGCGGGTCATTATCTGCGGGCGATGGCAATTTGGGCAGTTTATTTGACGTTGAGTCAATCCTAGGGGCTTGGTAAGCTGTCATGCATTTAAATTGGGTATAGGTAGTGAGCAAGATGCTCACACTACAAAAATTTCCCCATTCTTGATATTACGGTTTAAATGCCAAACAGCTTAACCAAGGGGCTTGCCACACTCATTGCTTAATTGATGTAATTTTTCTTCTAATTCCGTAATACGTTGTTCAAGTTGCTGCTCATCGCTTAACCTTGGCTGGGCAGTTTGAGCGATACGGATAAGCTGCATTGTAACTGATTCTTGATCTCCCCCGATATAGCTTAAGCCATTCCAGGGATTTTGTTTGAGCCAATTGAACCAATGACGAGTCGCCCTCATGGAGGAACGAATACCCCGTGCGACAGGTGGATAGGCGTGAATCAGAGGGGAAATATACCAGGGGTGATAGTCCACATTCATGGATGCACACCAATCCTGCCATTTGAAGGCAAGAATTCTGGCGCTAGTATGTACTGGAATCCAGGGAACTCGTAGCGCATCCGCCGCGATCGCACCATGCATGGCTTCGGCTAATAGCACCTGGGTGTGGTCAATCTCTGACAAGACTTGCTCCACTGAGTCACGGGGATCGATATACTTAAATCCAATATCTGAGCAGATTGATTGCCACGTTGTATCTGCATAAGTTGCATGATGGATATGGGGGATAAACCCAAAGCGATGGGTTTTATTTCCCGTACCTTTAAAGAGGCGTTTGATTAAAATAGCACCATCGGCTACCGCTAAATTAGCGGGTAAACCTAGGGATTGAGCCGATAAGGGTCCGCGAACAGAGTAAATTTTCCATGATGCTGGAATTACAGAGAGAGGTTTTTCATACCCAACACCTGTACTAAAAATAATCACTCGCTCCGCTTTGGGGAGGCGATGGGGGAGTAGACTATTGAATAATGTGCCAATTCCCACAAAAATGGTTGTTTCATCCTGATCGAAGAAATCCGGCAGCAATTGATGCCATAACCAGGGATTGAGGGCATCACCAAAGTTGTTTAAGTTATCTCGACGGTGGTAATAAAAGAGTTTGGTCATTTGTTATTGGTCATTAGTCATTGGTCATTGGTCATTAGTCATTGGTCATTGGTCATTTGTACTTTATTCAGTATCTTCTGCTTGACTCGTTCTAGGTTAAAAATTAGGGCGTTGCGTTGGAAACTGAGGTGTTGAGAGAACCGAGACTGATTGCACCAGTGATAGTAAGCGGGAATGGCTATATCCGTAAGAAACTTACGCCACTTTGCCGTAGTTGCTGAAGGGTGTATCGTGGCAGCGCGACGTTTTCCCTGATTCACCATCGCCTGATACAACCTGCGATCGCCTTTTAATCGTTTCAATGCCGAAAGGGTTTCCTCAAAAGAGGTGACTTCTAGATAGTCTTGAGGTGAGATTCGTTCGGCTTGATAGGCGGATTCAACTCCCAAAACTGCTGGAACTCCGGCTAGCCAAGCGTTATAAAGTTTAGTTGCGGGTTTGTGCAGGTAGGGGTGACGTGGGATTTCAGGATGGTGATCAAACCGACGCACGGCGACAATGACATCGACTTGACTGTAATCATGGCAGCGCGGATCGATATGACGATAGTCACTCCAGTGATTACGGTTAATTATGGGTTGCCACTGTAAACCCAGGGTATCGAGGTGTTTTTGCCAAGAGGGGTGGAGTAATTCGGGTGCGAGGTTCATCTCATGTCCGAAGAAGGCAATAGTTTCCACGCGATCGCCTCGTCCTGGATCTCGTGGAATTAAGCCCGGTTGAGTCCAATGGGGGATATAATAGCTGTTTGTCGTTATTTGAGTCTCTAGGGGATTTTGGACAAGATGAAGTTGAGCATAAGGGTATGGTCTCAGTTCGGCTTTGAGGCAGATCAGTAGGACATTTCGTCCCGGTTTCAGGGTATCATTATGGGATCTTAAGGCATTGCGATGGATGAGAACAATTCCTGCATCGGGGAATTCCTGAACTAATTCACAGGGAAACCCATCAGCTTTGAGACGTAGGTAAGTTTGTAGAGTCCAAGCGTAAATACCCAAACCAAACCCCTGCCAATTTTCATCCGCGCGATCGGGAAAATTATCCTGCCAATAGGGTTGGGGGATATAAAAGTAGATTGGGGGGAATTGCCCAGCCATAGAAGCGTGACTTACTCAAAACTATTACGGTATCCTTATAGTTAACATGATTGTCGGTACAACAGAAGCGGCTCAAATTTTAAATATCTCTACAGCTCGACTGCGAGTCCTGCTGCTCCAGGGCAGAGTGCAAGGCGCTTACAAGACCGGGAGGATGTGGTTAATGCCTCTATTTAATGGCAAACCGCTGATTCAGCGAGGGAAAAGAGGTCCTGCTCCGCGTTGGCGCAATCCCAGAAAGCCCGCGAAAACAATCATTCACGTTAATTCACACAGAATTCGACAGAATCAAAAACATAACTCACACCAGCCGGTGATTACGGTGAAGAAGTGGTGCGACTCTGGAACCCTGGTTGGAGCAAAGGAGAAGGCACCCCAAAAGGGCAATCAGAATATTTATGGTCATGAAGTGGAAATACCGGGAGGATGCCGTGTTGTTTATCGTCCCGATAGTCCCCGATGTGGTGCAAAGGTTTGGATCGAAACGCTTTATGACGTCAGGGTGATTTCTTGGCGGGAGGACGGCTCTGGCTGACTTGTACCCAGTGGCGTTAAAGATAGCAGATAGACAGGAAACGTTGTCTTGATTAATTCGCGATCGCGTCCCCTGGGTGATGCAAGCTTGCACCTTTGTCAGTATTCCCTGGTCGAGGATATCAGCATTAATTCGCGATCGCCCTTTGGGTGTGTTAGCTGACTCGGCAAGAAGCCTCACGCCATAATCTTCGATTTGGCGTTGAGATGAATTGCCAGTGGAGGGATTTATCCCCCTCAATCAACAATTTAACCAACCCTGCTATTATAGTGTAGGGAGGTGATAATTTTGAAGCGAAGCAAAGACACATTTAAACTGAATTACCAGTATCGAATTGTTCCCAACAAGCAACAGTCAGTTCAATTAAATGAATGGCTGTATAAATTATGCCGAATACACAATTTGATGCTAGAGGAACGGTTTAACTGGTGGGACTGTAATCGTTCCCCTGTCAATGCTTGCTCAATCCTTGTCACCCATCTGCCAGAGCTAAAAGAGCAGCCATCATACTATAGCCAAAAACGGGCGACTCATTGGTCAAGAGAGTCTCATCATCACCTATATGATGGCGTTCACTCTCAAGTTATTCAGGAGGCAATCAAGAGAGTAGAGGATACGTTCAATCGCTTCCTAAAAGGTGATTTCAAACGGCGACGGAGTGGTAAACCTAGATTCAAGTCTGTTAAGCGGTACAGAACATTCTCTTTCCCTCAAATTAAGGCGGATTGCCTTACAGTTATTACCAATCCTCATAAGCGCAAGAACGGAGAAGCCAGACGAGACATAGCTGACATCAATCTACCTAAGATTGGTCAGGTTAAGGTCATTTATCACCGTTCAATCCCTTCAGGGTTCACTATTAAAGCAGCGCTAATTTCTCGGAAAGCAGATGGTTGGTACATAACACTAACACTTGAAGATAAATCGGTTCCAAGTTTAACGTCGCCAGAGATAGAGGCGACTGAGGATAATTCTATTGGAATTGATGTAGGTTTAGAGAAGTTTTGGACGAGTCAGGTTTAAACAAATCAATCAATGATGCTGGTTGGAGTCAATTTTTGTCAATTCTTGCTTACAAAGCTGCAAAAGCTGGTAAGACGGTGGTGAAAGTTAAACCCCAAAATACAAGCAAAATATGCTCTTGTTGTAATCGTCTAGTTAAAAAAGATTTGTCAGTCCGAATACACGAGTGTCTATGCGGATTAATTCTAGACAGAGATTGGAACGCTGCGATTAACATCAAGAGAGTGGGGCTGGACATATTCCCCACTATAAAATGCCCCAAGCGCAGTCGTAAGGCTGCGACAAAGGAAGCCTACACCGTAATCTTTGATTCGGTGTAGGAGGATGTCACATATTAGTAGCTAGCTTGCTGGCTCGCAACCAGAAGGGGAACAATTATTGACGTTATGGTTTAAATGCCGAACAGCTTAGATGTGCGGCAGAGCAAATGTTGTATTTTTTCCTCTTTTACCATTTAATTAAAATAATGTCGCCAATATTTTACTAAAATCTACAAAAAACAAAATTTATTAATATAAACAGAGAAAATTCGGCTTTCTGTATGAAGATTCAGTAAAGATGTCCTGTTGACTAATTTTCCGTTGCCGATTACTCCTAATATAAAGAACGGACAACGTTTGTGGCTTTCATTGAGTACATGTCGGGTGTCGGGTGTCGGGTGTCGGGTGTCGGGTGTCGGGTGTCGGGTGTCGGGTGTCGGGTGTCGGGTGTCGGGTGTCGGGTGTCGGGTGTCGGGTGTCGGGTGTCGGGTGTCGGGTGTCGGGTGTCGGGTGTCGGCTAAAAAACCTAACACCTACCACCATTCACCTCACCTATTCATCCACAATGTTTTTTCCAAACAGGAAAATTTAATACATAGCTCCCCAAAATTGCTCGCTCCCCCCCACACCCCACACCCCATACCCCACACCCAGTATCCTATCGTGGGTAATGTAGCTTAAGTTGACACCAATGACCGACGTGCGCCCTTCATTGATGTGTCTTTGCGTCTGCGCTTGTGTAGCTGCGAAACCTGGGATATCATGTCCAGCTTTCTCACCCATGAGAAAAATTTCTGGAACGTCTGGAGTGTCTGATATGAGTAATGGTGCGTTACGCTTCGCTAACGCACCCTACAATTTTGCTGGTACAGGGCGTTGAGCAGAGGGCGACCCGACCCAATTAATGAGTGGTGTTGTTAATTTATTCCAGCGGGTCGCCCCTACAGGTCTTTGTCACCCCCATCACCCCTATCTCCCCTCACCTCACCACTCCCAACAGCAGCCCCTATTTAAGGCTTCTTTTGTTGCCAATGGTAAAACGGACTAATTAAGCTATACCAAAACAACTGTCCTTCACAAGCCGCCACAATATCAGTGTTGAGAACCGTGCCATACTTAATCCAGTGGATTATCAGTTTGCGGCAATCACTCACCAGATAAACCAGAACCATCAACCCTAGTGACAAATCTGGAAACTGTAACCGACGAATCGGATAGCGACTCAAGCCTATACCCCGAAACACCTGTAATAAATAATCTTTTTCTAAACGCGATCGCGGAATATGATGCTCAATCACCATATCCGGATTATGCCAGATTTCCCAGCCGGCATTTCTAATATACGATAACGTCTCTAAATCTTCTCCTTTTGAGGATACGGATTGACCACAAACCCCTTTTAACATAGGCTGGTCAGGAATATGTTCCAACCAAACTGACTGACGCACAACTAACCCCGCACCCGCAGGTAATAACCCTCGGCTATCGATATCATACCGGAACGGGGTGGAACCGCGATCGATAATTCCCAAACAACTGGCAATTCGGTGAAAATTTTCCGGGGGATTCGTCTCATACACTCCCTGAATTTGACCCCCATACGCCCCAGCTTGGGGATGTGACTGAGCAAAAGAATACACAGAACTCACCCAATTCGGAGAGGGAAGATTATCATCATCCAGAAACGCCACCCAATCACCCTGAGCCTTTTTAATCCCAAGGCGTCGCGCAAACGCTAACCCCTGTTTCGCCTCAAAATAGTAGTGGATGGGATGATTAGACTGGGCTTGATACTGATGAACAACATCGGCTGTGCGATCGCGACTATTATTGTCAATGACAATAATTTCCCAAACAAAGGGCTCGGTGTCAATCTGAACAACCAAGCCGTCTAAAACCTGTGGCAATCGAGCCGCACCATTGTAGGTACAAATAGCAACAGTCAGTTCAATCATCATAATTCTCCAAATCGGTGAATCGGTTTGCTTCAGGAAGTCTTGGGATGAGACAAGTCTATAAAAATGGGTGACAATTCCGCACCCCAGAAGCGATTACACCTATTGGCACATTTCGGGCAGGTCATTATCTGCGGGCGATGGCAATTTGGGCTGTTTATTTGACATTAAATCAATAGTGTTGAGTGTTGTGTAAGAGTTCTTTGCCCTCACTTATTTATGCTTCCAGTTTTTGGACATATCCTGGACATGGTGTAAGCGTATTGAGCAAAGATTGGTCGGCTGTCCAGAATTCGGCAGATTCTAGCTCGGCAACGGCTAGAAAAGCAGCATCATAGAGAGTTGCCAAAGAGAACTGTTGGGCAATCGCCCATGTTTTGGCACGGATAGCATTGCTATCGAGGTACTCAACAGGCATCTGGCAGAAATCATCATAAAACCCTGTAGCCTGGGAAGTGGTAATTGCTCCCAACCTTACTTTTTTTCGCAATACTGAGCCAACTTCAGTCCATGCAAATGCTGGAGCAACCAAACGCTCATTCGATGTCAGCAAAGGAAGGATCAAGTTTCTGGCTTGGGGTTGCAATGTCTCAGGTATCAAATAAGGAATCCAAACGCTAGTGTCGATACACTTAGTCACGCCGTCCCTCACCCGATCGCAGCTGACGAATCAAGTCCACAGAACTGGATTGAATTCCTGTTTTGGCTTCTACTTGAGCACTACGAGCCACAATGCGTTGATGGGCTGCCAGTGATCGCCGCCGTCGCACCTCGCGGTTGATTGCTTCAACAACCATCTCGTTAAAAGACTCACTGCCCTCTCGAAATTGCCTTGCTTGCTCAAGCAAATCTGCGGGAATACGGATAGTTACAGCTTCTCGCTCCATAGTTGCAACATAAGTAATCATAAAATGATATCAACTAATGTAACTATTTTCTGAACAGTCTGCAACAGTCATAAACCCACAACTAATGCCTTTGTAGGCTGGGTTGAGGAAAGAAACGAAATTTCGTGCATTCTATAATCCGCTACAATAAGCTTCATGCCATTAACAAAAACACCTGCCAACGCCTCCAGCCAATTCCTCAAACGCCAAGCCGCGTCGCTGCTACTGTATCAATCAGTTCTCCGTAACGACGTGGGACGAGCTTTTATCCATATTTTGCAAACCTTAAGCAAGGGTGAAGCCGAACAAACCGCTTGCTTGGTGGCTTATGGTAACTGGTTCAAAACGTTAGCCGCCCACAGAGAAAATTGGCAAGATTATCTGATTCGGCAAATTCTCCAAGACGATAATCCCTTTTCTGTGCAAGTACAACGGGTAGCCCTGGACGATTTACCCGAAGCCCTAGTCACGGCGGCTCAACAGGATTTACACGCCTTACAACATCTTTCTGAATGTAGCGCCGAACAGTTAAGTCGGTGGGTGCAAAAAGCCTCTCAGTTAGAAGCACAGCCTGTTTCTTGGAATCTGAAAACGGTGCAGCCTACATTTCTACACCAACAGAGTGATTGGACAGAATCTCTAGCAGAATTAGCCACCCACTATCAACAACATGGTACAGGGTTATTTGCCCAATATCATGCCCTGCGTTGGCAGTCGGGTCAATTGGTTGGTATCGCCCACCCTGATCCGATTCAGTTAACCCAATTGGTGGGTTATGAGTCTCAACAAGCCACGTTAGTTAAAAATACAGAATTTTTACTCGCGGGTTATCCGGCGTTACATGTCTTGCTTTATGGCAGTCGTGGTACAGGCAAGTCATCATTAGTCAAGGGGTTATTACAAAACTATAAGAATCAGGGACTACGGCTGATTGAAGTTGCCAAGTCTGACTTAAAAGACTTACCGATGATTGTGGAGCAATTGCGAGACGTACCGCAGAAGTTTATCATCTTTGTCGATGACCTCTCCTTTGAAGAGGATGACGATGCGTTTAAAGCCTTAAAAGTCGTCTTAGAAGGGAGTGTCACCGCCCGTTCCCAAAATGTAGTCGTTTATGCCACCTCCAATCGACGCCACTTAGTACGGGAATTTTTTACCGATCGCCCTCGTCCCAGCGATAATGATGAAATCCATGCCTGGGATACCTTACAGGAAAAATTATCCTTTAGCGATCGCTTCGGCTTAACCCTGACCTTTGAACCGACAAACCAAGACGCTTATCTCAACATCGTCTATCATTTAGCCCAGCAAGCAGGTATAAACTTACCCCAAAATGACCTAAAATCCCGTGCAATTCAATGGGCGACCCGCCACAATGGACGTTCAGGACGCAGCGCCCGCCAATTTGTTGATTTTCTCAGCGCTGATTTAGGGATTCATCCTTTGGATAGGGTAGAAAGGTAGCAGGATGCAAAAGTTATATCGTATTGTCGGGGCGGGCGCGAGCCATTTAATTGATGGGTATACCAATAACTTATCAACAAAACCCACCCTCTTTTCGTTTAGATTTGAGACATAAGACAAATGACCAATGACCAATGACAAATGACCAATGACAAATGACCAATGACCAATGACAAATGACCAATGACCAATAACAAATGACCAATGACGAATGACGAATGACCAATGAACCAACTCATTAATCAAATGCTTCTTGGTACAGTTGCTTTTACCGTCAGCGTGGCTGTGGGATTATTCATTAACCCTAACAAAGCCTTAGTTAATGGAGTCGTTACCGTTGTGGCAAGTTATGCTGGCGTTACCGTAGCGGATAAGCGACGCCTCCAAGCAGAAAAACAGCGCAAAAATGCTTTACTCAATCAAATCCAAGAATTTGAAGAAGAAGAAAGCCTGCTGTATGAATCACTCATGCAGGCAAGGGAAACACAACATCAACTCGAAGCCAGCATTCATGCATTACAAACTGAACGAGGTCAACTTCTGAGTCGGGTGTCTGAACTGCATAACCAACGAAATAACCTGTATCAAGAAATCAGTGAAGTTCAACAGCACAAGCAGGAACACCTAGAGGAAGTGAGTACCCTGCGATCGCAAATTCAGCAGATAGAGAAACACCAAAGCGAACTGAATCAATCCCTTTGGGCAAAAACTGCCCAAATCCAGCCAGCGGAAACTCGCTTAAATCACTTACAGGCTGAACTCGAACAGCTTCAAACCGAAATTGCTGATAAACTGCATCAACACGAACATCTTAGTCAAGACTTAGCTGCACTCGAACGCCGTAAGCAAGACTTAGGCGGCGAAGCTTACGACTTACATACCCAAATTCAAGCCTTAAAGCAACGTTTAGAGCAACTGAATCAAGCTTTTTTATCTTTACGAATACAGCAACAGCGAGTGCAGGAATATCTCACTCCGCTCAAATCCGAATTGGAACAAATGCAGCAACAAGTTACCGAAAAACAGCAACAACAAAAGCAACTGAATCAAGATTTGGCGCGATTAGATCAGCTTAAACAGCAGTTAGAATCCGATTATGCCGCTCTGCAACAGCAAATGCAAACCCTACGAGTACAGAAGTTAACAGCAACTGAAACAATCTTTCCTATAATTGAACCGAGTTTATCCACGATTTTACCACAAAGATGGCAGAAATTGCTGGAATTTACTCAACAGCTTAGTGAGGATGAACGAATGGCATTTCAAGCAATTTTGGCAGAAGATAATGCCGCTTTAAATCAAATTTATAATCAAAAAGGGATAATGTCACAGGATTTAATTCAATCCCTTAATCAAAAGTCTATTTCCGTCCTCGGATATCCTCTATTTTTCAGCGATAGTACCTCAGTTACTCCTCAACTCCATCAAGACTATAGTTCAGCATTAAAAGAACCAACATCTATTTATTTTAAAGACTTGATTGGACTTAATTATCGTCAAATTAAATCTGACCTAATATCAACAAGTTTTATTCACCTCACATCTTGAAAATGCTCACAAATTTGATATGCATTAATACTGCTCAATCCAATTGACTAAATCCGTCATATCTGTAAAATCCAATAAAGCCTCACTTAATTCATCTAAAGCTGTTGCAGATAAACCATTAATTCGGGATTGCACATCCGGAGTAATCCCGCCAATTCGACGAATCAATAAACGGTTAATCATAGCTAACTTTTCCTGCATTATTCCTTGTTGTACTCCTTCCTGTAAACTCTGTTCCACTCGCTCAACTCCCCAAGGTAAAAGAGTTCCTGATTCGTCCCACCACCGTAACCAATAGCAGATTATTTCCGCATTAGTGCCGTACCAAACTCCCAAATATAAACCCATTGTGGCAATCCAGTAGCGTCTATTCGCATCAGGTTGTCGCAGTTCATAATGTCTGGCTACTAAGTCATGGACTTCTAATGTCCCATCATTGGGGTTAAAAATAACATAAATTGGGACTTGCAAAATCCGCTCATAAAAATACCTATTTCGTTACAAAGCGGTAGACTAGGGTGCAACAGCTACTATTCCACCGATTATGCTTCAGGCATTATTATTTGATTTAGACGGCACCTTAGCGGATACTGACCCTATCCATTTTCAGACGTGGCAAGATATCTTGCGCGAGTATGGCTTAGAGTTTGATCACGCCTTCTACCAAATTCATTTTAGCGGTCGTCTCAATGCGGCGATTGTCAAGGATTTATTACCCCATCTGTCTCTAGAAGCAGGAAAAGAGTTAGGGGATTATAAAGAAGCAGAATATCGGAAACGTGCCGCCAAACAATTGAAACCGTTAGGCGGATTGCTAGAGATGTTAGATTGGGCAAATCAAAAGCAACTGAAGCAGGCGGTGGTGACAAATGCACCGAAAGATAATGCCCAATTCATGTTGCAAGTTCTCGGTTTAGACAAGCACTTTACCACCGTTGTTTTAGCGGAGGAACTGGAAAAGGGTAAACCTGATCCCATGCCTTATCAGGTGGGGTTAGAATTATTGGGTGTATCCCCGGTTTCAGCCGTGGCGTTTGAAGACTCCTTAACTGGCGTTCGTTCCGCCGTCGGTGCGGGACTTTTAACGATTGGTGTGGCGACGACGCATGAACCACAGGCGTTAATTGCGGCGGGGGCGGAGTTGGTGGTTAATGATTTGACTGACCCCAAGCTGGAAGATTTACTGCATTGTTTTGGGCGGGAGATGAACACTATCGCATTGTGATAGACGAGATAGTGATTGTCTGATAGCTTTAGTTAAGTAGGTGGACACAATTAAAGTTAGCGGTGGAGATTAGGGAACAGGGAACACCTCGACTTCGCTCGGTGTGTCACAGGGAACGGGGAACAGTAAAGGTTTGAGACTTGTTTACATAACTTAATCTAGTTAAGTTTATTTCCACCAACCTACTTAACTTATGATACGTCAAACACAAGGAGCAGGCTTCAAACTTGCCGCCACTGCGATTATCTGGGGTTTTGCCACGGGAATGCTAGGGATTTGCATTCCATATTCGTCATTCGTCATTTGTCATTCGTCATTTGTCATTCGTCATTCGTCATTCGTCATTCGTCATTTGTCATTTGTAAGGGTTTGAGGCTTGTTCACAGGTACTGACATTTTGGCTGGTGGGCATTGCCCACCCTACAGTATAGTGCGATCGCGTCTTTGCTTCATGGCAGTGCTTTAATGTTTGTCGCTTATACTGGCTATGGTCGGATTGCCACATTGGGAGAAGAGGTGCATCAGCCGCGACGCACTATCCCGATCGCAATTATCTTGACGATGATCATCACCCTAATCGTGTATATGGCAATTGCTGCTGTGAGTGTGGGAACCGTTGGAGTAGATACCCTTAGCGCCGCTACCCAATCAAACGCCGCCCCTCTGGAAGTCGCTTCTCGCCAATTTGGGATTCCCATCGTTCCCCCATTACTCGCCCTGGGTGCAATGACGGCGATGGTAGGCGTATTGCTAAACCTGATTCTGGGATTATCTCGCGTACTATTGGCTATGGGGCGTCGTCGGGATATGCCCAGAATCGTAGCGCGTCTGAATGCAGGGGGAACCACACCCTATATATCAGTGATTTGTATTGGAGTTGCGATCGCGGCGTTGGTTCTGATTGGTAATGTCAAAATAACTTGGTCATTTAGCGCGTTTACCGTTTTAGTTTATTATGCCCTTACCAACCTTTGTGCCCTACGGCTATCTGCCCAAGAACGACTGTATCCCAAATGGATCTCTGGGGTAGGATTAGCAGGGTGTCTCGTCTTAGCCTTTTGGGTGGAACAACAAATTTGGTTGATTGGTCTGGGATTAATTGTAGCCGGATTAGTCGGGAAAACGATAGTATTGCCATTGGCTTTAGGTTCACGAAATCACTAATTCAGTGCAGCGATGATCGGCGATAATAGGTCAGTAGGTGAAAGGGGAAAGCGATTGTCCGGAGTCACAAAGAGACGCCAACGACGACGAGTCCAGAAAAAGTCCTCAGCTAATGGCTGTCTGGTTGCATTGGGTGCGATCGCAGCATTAATCGCCACGGGTGCGATCGTCACTGGGGGGATATGGCTAGGGATTCGCCTGATGATTGATCCCAATGCGGCGATCTGGCTGAATCGCATCTTACCCGGATGGACAAAGATTCCCATCGCTGATGCTTCACCCCCACAAACTCTGGCAACCATCCGCGACGAGTTGCGCCAAACTGGGTTAATTGCGGGAGAACTTGTATCCCTCAATACAGGACAACCCTATCAAGAAACCCCTATTCTATTACCCATCTTAAAATCTAAGCCGAACTGTCAAACCAATTGCCAAAAAATTGTCGAACTGAGACTTTATCAACCCATCGAATTTCAGCAAGCCGAACTCGCTTACCAACTGGTCACTCAGCTTACCATTAACGAACGGTCAGAATACTTTGTCCTCTCCTCCACCGACGCCATTACTGGAAGTGCATCTCGTTCCTTAGCCTTTACTCGATTTAACCGTTTAGAAAATCAGGCTCCCGCCACAGGACTTTGGTTTAACCTCTGGGGAGTTCGCCTCACCGATGAATCCCCGAAAACTTATGGACAAATCCTCCATTACAACCCCGAACAAATGCACCTGAGTGTTATGTTGGACTGGCAAAGTCCCACAGATAAACCCCCCTATTGGCAACAAGTCACCGGGGAATCCACCCCAGAATTAGTGATTAATCAAACCGTAGGGTTAGAACCCAAATTCCAGGTATACCAGGTGCAACCCCGCCAGTTTCTCCTCAATCCAATTCAATTAACTGAAATTTCTTTGAATACACGGGCTGATGATAGTCCCACCTATCGTAATTCCTTAATGTTAGCTCAGAATGGGTTATGGTCTTGGGCATATCGACGATTGCAACAAGAACAGAAAAACACTGAGTCGGCAACTATTCAAGCCCAACGGGATGTGATTCGACTTCATGCCCAATTTACCGAAGCCCAAGCCAAGCAAACTTGGGCAAGTCAAGGACAACAAGTTCTCGCCTATCTTATTGATGGACGCTGGACAGATGGCTTACAGATATTTCAAACCGCCGCCTTGAATGGTTCCGCCGAAGACATTGCTAATTTACTCAAAACCGATACAGAGAGATTATGGCGACGGGTAGAAGCTGCCCTCAAGATTAGTCCTAATGATCGCACCATAAAAACCTGGGGGGCTTTAATTCTCGCCGCCCAAGAAGGGCGGGCTGAAGCTATCTCTTGGTTGCAGCAATTCCCCTCCCCTGAATCAGAATCCGATCAGCCTCAAACGCCAAATGATGCCCAGATTTATGCCTACCTGGATTACCTGGATTTAGCGTTAGCCCAAGTCCCACCCATCACCCCTCATTTAAGTCAAATTTTAGGTACTGCACAATTGGTGGAAACTGTCAAGCCGGAAGAGTGGCGACAACCGGAAGTGGGAAATAGTACAGCAACCTTTCCCCTATCGTTAACCACCCCATCCTCAATCCCCAATCCCCCATCCCTAGTTCTCCAAAAAGCCCCCCAACAGGTTTGGTATCAGATAGAAGTGGCGGCGTTTAATGATGGTCAACGCTGGCGTCAAACGCCATTTAACGACGTGCAATTGCCCACTGTTGCCCCAACGCAGCGTCTTTGGCAATATCTGGGCTTAGACACTGATCAGCGCCTGCAAATCGCCGTTTGGTCGGCACAGGGACGCCAGGAGACGATCGTGGCGACGGTTCAAGCGGTATCCTATCAAAACGGAGTGATCCAGCTTTTAGCAGCAGGAGTTGCCTTACCTAGCACAGAAAATAGTCGTCCCATGGCATATTCTCAAACCGCGCTACGCTGGCTAGAACCGGGTTCAATTAGCTTATCCGATTTAAACCAACTGCAACCGCAATGGGTGGCGGCAATATTACCAACACTGTGGCAGGAATTGGTCAAAAGTGGCAAGCGATCGCCCGAAGTCGAACCCACGATTGAGATGATGCTGCAAGAGATTGGACATTGGACAGTTCAGCCTCTGGATTTGACCGGGAATAATGAATCAGAAGCCGTTTTAACCTTATATGAAGATACAGCCAGTACCAGCCCAACCCTAAATATCAAACGCCCGGAAACGAACACGCAGCAATATAAACCTCGGACATTAATATTTTCGGACAAGGGGGCGTTACTCTACAGTGAATTATCCAGCCAGGGGAATACATCACTGACTGCGATCGCGGATTTGGGGGATGGCGGAACAGCGGCGTTAGTTTTGGCGGGTGAGAATCAGTATAGGCTTAAGCGTTGGTCAGATCAGCGTAAACGTTTTGAGTGAAGGCAGATTGATCATCCTTGGCATTGTTCAAAACGCCAATCATCAAGAGTTAGTCGGCTTGATCTGGAGTATCGCCGATAAGCTGCGAAGTCCCTACCTTGATATACCGTAGGGTGTGTTAGCGTAGCGTAACGCACCTTTGCCCTATTAACCTATGACGACAACCGTACAAAACGCCAATCATCAAGAGTTAGTCGGCTTGATCTGGAGTATCGCCGATAAGCTGCGAAGTCCCTAACTTGATATACCGTAGGGTGTGTTAGCGTAGCGTAACGCACCTTTGCCCTAAGGAAGCCGTTTTAGCAGCCAAGGCAAAGTATGCGAACGTCTTGCAGGGGGAGGCGTTTGAGAAGGCGATCGCGAAAGTTGCGATCGGGGGGAATCGCCAACAGCCTTTGTATAACCTCAGCGAGTTTACCTTTAAGAAGCTTTTGGGGGACTCGGAAGGATTAGCCGATAATCTTCGCGCCTATATCAATGGCTTTTCTCCCCTGGCGCGGGATATCTTTGATAAGTTTGACTTTGATAAGCAGATTCAGAAACTCGATGAAGCCAATCGCCTCTACGAAGTCATGCAGGCGATCGCGAGTCCTGATGTAGAGTTATCTCCGGCGCACCTCTCCAACCTGCAAATGGGGTATTTGTTCGAGGAATTGGTGAGGAAATTTAACGAACAAGCAAACGAAGAAGCCGGAGACCATTTTACTCCCCGTGAAGTGATTCGCCTGATGGTCAATCTGGTCTTCTGTGAGGAAGAGGATGTCTTCAAAAAGGGATTTACCGCACCGTCTATGACCCCACAGCGGGAACCGGGGGAATGCTATCGGTAGCGGAGGAATATATCAAACGGCAAAACCCAGAGGCAAATTTAGCATTATTTGGGCAAGAATATAACCCCGAATCCTACGCCATTTGCTGTTCTGACCTGCTGATTAAAGATGAACCGATTAACAATCTGGTTTATGGGGACACATTAGGACTTAAGGACGCGAAGCAAAAGAGTAATAACTTTGTTCCCCACGATGGTCATAGCGATAAACAGTTTCATTATATGTTTGCTAATCCGCCCTTTGGGGTGGAGTGGAAACCGGAGAAAGATTTCATCGAGGCTGAATATCAAACCCTGGGGTTTAAAGGTCGTTTTGGCGCAGGTTTACCCCGTATTAATGATGGGTCGCTGTTGTTTCTGCAGCACATGATTTCTAAGATGTACTCTGCACCAGAGGCGGGGGGAGATGGGTCACGCATTGCCATTGGGGTTTCTAAAGCAAAATAATATGCTTCATGGTTCGGGGTTACTGAATTTATAGGGTTGCTGTGCAGATGATCCGATTGAAGTTGATAATTTTGGGGTAGATGATAGCCTTGATGATGAGTTATAAAAGAATTTGTACAAAGAAGATATCCTAACCCTATTTCAACAAATTGGTCAGGAAGCCCAAGCCAAAGGACTAACCGACGAAATCCTAGAAGAACTGTTAGCTGATGAATCCTGACTTAATTGTTATTGACACTAATATATTTATTAGCGCCGTTCTTAGCCCGAATGGAACGGCATATCAAGCCTTTAGCAAAGCCATTAAACACTTTACGATAGTTCACACCGACCAAACCTACCAAGAACTCGCCCAACGGATTTATAAACCTAAATTTGATAAATATATTTCTAACCAAAGGAGAGAAGACTTTCTAGCCAGAATCCGCAATAACAGTCAATTCAGTCAAACCACATTAGCAATAACCGATTGTCGCGACCCAGACGATAACAAATTACTCGCACCAGCCCAGGAGAAGCCCAAAAAACCCTCATCGCCAGCCTCACCAAAGAACTGAAAAGTCGGGGAATGCTTGATGTCCTCCGTAACGGCTTCAAATGCTATGGCAAAACCTTCAAAGTCGCCTACTTCCAACCTAACACCGGGATGAACCCGGAAACCATCGCCCTCTACCGTAAAAATCGCCTCACCGTTACCCGCCAAGTCACAATTAAAACCAACGGAATTCCCGATATTATCCTCAGTCTCAACGGCTTACCCATCGCCACCATCGAACTGAAAAACCAACTCCTCGACGATGAACCCGATGATAACCTCAGCGACACCGCCCAACAAAAACTATTACGGAAACAACTCACTCGCACCAAACAACCCAACCTGAGTTACTTCGCCTTTACTGCCACCCCCAAACAACGCACCCTCTTACTCTTCGATGAACCAGGGGAAACCGGACAAGCCCCCTTTCATCTCTACACCATGCGCCAAGCCATAGAAGAAGGCTTTATTAAAGACGTACTCGCCAACTACACCTGTTACGCCCGTTATTACCAGTTAGTCCGCCGTTCAGAAACTGACCCCAACCTCCCCCGCCGTAAAGCAGCCAGGGAAATCGTCTGTTTCATCGAACTCCACCCCCACAACATCGCCCAGAAAGTGGAAATCATTGTTGAGCATTTCCGCAACCATACCCGCCATAAAATCGGGGGTGGGGCTAAAGCAATGGTTGTGACGCGATCGCGTGAACAGGTGGTTAAATACAAACTCGCCTTCGACCACTACATCAAAGACAAAGGCTACACCGATATTAAATCCCTCGTCGCCTTCTCCGGTTCAGTTCCCCTCCCAGAGTTCCCCAATGAAAGTTTCACCGAAGTTAGGATGAATGGCGGTATCAAATCCAGTGAAATCCCAGAAAAGTTCGCCAGCAAGGATTACCAAGTGCTACTCGTCGCCAACAAATTCCAAACCGGCTTTGACCAACCCTTACTCCATACCCTGTTCGTCGATAAACGCCTTGCTGGAGTCCAAGCCGTGCAAACCATCTCCCGCCTCAACCGTACCGCCCCAGGGAAAGAAGATACCTTCGTTTTAGATTTTGTCAACCAACCGGAAGATATCTACAAAGCCTTTAAACCCTACTACGAACAAACCCCCCTTGGGGAAACGGCTGACCCCCAACAACTGAACGACCTCGCCTTTCAACTCTATAACTGGCGACTCTTTAGCGAAGAGGATGTTAACGAATGGTGTGAAATCTGGTTCCGTTCCAAAACCTCCCTCACCGGGGGAGAACACCAAAAACTCAATACCCTACTCGACCCCATTATTGACCAATACAAAACCCTAGAAGCAGCCGAACGAGACCAATTTAAAAGCCAACTCACCAGCTTCCGTAACCTCTACCTTTTCCTTGCCCAAATTATCCCCTACCAAGATTCTGACCTAGAAAAACTTTATGCCTATAGTCGCTTTCTGCTGAAGAAACTCCCCCGCAGCGCCAATGCACCTCAAGTAGACCTATCTGGGGATATCGAGATGAAGTATTACCGCCTCCAAAAAATCAGTGAAGGCAAAATCAACTTGAACGAAGGCGAAGCCGACGCCCTCAAAGGAGCAATCGCAGTAGGGACACGCCAACCGGATAAAGAGGTTCCCCTGTCTCAACTGATTGACTCCCTTAACGAACGCTTTGGCACAGATTTCACCCCCGCTGACCAACTCTTCTTCGAGCAAATCACCGAAAGCGCGATCGCGAACGACCACCTCAAGCAAGCCGCCCAGGTCAATACCAAAGAAAACTTCGCCCCCGTCCTCGACCAACAACTCGAAAACCTTTTCATCGAACGCATGGAGGGGAATGAGCAAATCTTTATGGAAGTCATGAACAACCAGGAATTCAAACAAGTCGTCTTTGAAAAACTGCTCGAATCAATCTATAAGCAGCTGGCGATTCATCCCACGCTCAATCGAAGATTAGAGGGTGGGGAACCTATCGCCGGATAAGCTAAATTCTAATGCGACACAGAAAGGACATTCCCTTCTCAGACTTGGGAACGAGGCTAACGAGGCTAGGCTACGCCCCAAATAAAAGTAACCAAATCGGTAAGGTAAGCAAAAGTCCTATCGAACCAACCGCCAGTGCTGTCACGGTTAACTCGCGATCAAGTTCATAAACTTCCGCGATGACTAAAGTGGCAAAGGCTGGCGGCATTGCCATTTGCAGGACGATCGCTAATTGCGGCTTACCAACTATGCCAAACTGTGATAAAGCCATACCTAACACTAAAGGAATGAGTAACATTTTAATGCCCAGACCCACCCCAGCTTGTTTAACTTTGCGCCAAGACGCCAACTGACTCAAGCGCATACCAATCAGAACCAGTGAAAGCGCGATCGCACTCCAGGCAAATTTTTCCATTCCCACCTCCAGCCATCCCGGTAACGGAACCTGACGCAACTCCAATCCGATGCCCATACTCCACAGCGCCGGATTAATCACTAGCGATCGCACTAACTGCCCATGACTCTTCTCACCCCGACCAAAACGCGCCGCTAATACTACCCCTAAACCATAAGCGCCCAGTAACGTTCCCAGCATGTCATAAAATAGCGCCCAACCGAAATAGTTTTTTCCCAACAAGGTTAGATTAACGGGAAACCCCAAATACCCTGTATTTCCTACCATCGACGCCAGCAAGAAACTCCCTTGAGTCGGTTTATTCCACTCAGATGGAGTGTCATTTGTCAAGCCATGGTTCGCAGCAAACTTACCTCCACCCTTAATCCAAAACCAAGCCAAGAGAGCACCCAATAAAATCGCCACCCAAGCCGCGATCGGAGCAATCCAAATCTTTCCCGATAGATCCGCACCCCGCAGAAACGTAATAATACTGATAGGAACTCCAATCCAGAACAGAAATTGACCAATAAACGTTGGTATCCACCGGGGCATCAAACGTCCCAACACCCATCCGAGTAGCACACCACCCCCTAGCTGGAGGTAAAGTTGGAACAAGGGTCGTAAACGCTCTGGATCTAGGCTGGGCATTAGATAATGATCAAACAGACAACGGTTTTGATGATAAGTCAGTCTCCAAGAAAAGAAATTGGCACAGACTACATAAGTGAAGTTGCCAACCTTTAGCCGAATGACACTAAATTAAGGCGGGTGGGCAATGCCCACCCTACGGGATATCAAACGTTTTGGCGATTCCAAAATGCTTATTTAGTGCCATTAAGCCAAATAAAAGTATCAGTAGTACGCTCAGGAGTGGAGTTTTGAATACCCCCGATTTTCCCGGAGAACCCGTCAACCTATCAGAAGCAACAGCGGAGGATATTCCTGTAGCTGTCAGGGATACACCCGACACCAGAGGGCGATCGCGGTGGCAGCCGTTTCTCATTATCATGGCAGTTGTAGGATGTGGCGCGATCGTTTTGGCGCTAATCCTATCCTCGTCCACCTCCCAATCTCCCCAAACGATTACCGCTTCCCCCCAACCCACCACAACGGATACCTCTACCCCAGCTAATCCAGAGGAGAGTGAAAGTGAGAACGACGTTAATAATCTTCTGGGACACCTTCCCTATGAAGAAGCCCCCCTATCTGAACTCGAACCGATTACCTCAGATGGTCGGATTCAACTCCGGGAAGCAGCAGCGAAGAAATTTAAAGCGATGAGGGCAGCCGCTCAAGCCGATGGCATCGTATTAGTCGCAATATCCGGCTATCGTACTCAGGAACAGCAGCAGCATCTCTTTTTTGACATCAAAGCACAACGGGGACAAGTGGCGACACAACGGGCTGAAGTCAGTGCGCCTCCCGGTTACAGCGAACATCACACCGGTTATGCCGTCGATATTGGTGATGGTAGAACACCCGCCACAAATCTGAACACCAATTTTGAGAATACAGCGGCGTTTAAGTGGCTGGAAAAGAATGCCGCGTACTATAGCTTTGAGTTATCCTTTCCCAAAGGAAATCCCCAAGGTGTGAGTTATGAACCATGGCACTGGCGCTTTGTCGGTGATCCAGATAGTTTAGAAACCTTCTACAAAGCCCAAAATTTGGATAGTCCTGATTCTGAACCCTCTCCCTCAGAACCCCAGGAGGACTCTAGTCAGTAGCTGGAAAAAATTACCGCTAATGTAGCTTCTCGAAGGACGAATGACAAATGACAAAGGACAACTCATGCAACAAACCACTCTCAATGTAATTGCCATTGGCATTTTTGGCATGACCCTTTCTGCCCTACTGACTCCAATTTTTAATATTCCGCCAGCGATTCCCGCCTTGGCAACATTTGGAATTTTAGGATTAGTTACGGTAGATACTCTCAGCTTTCAAGGTAAAGGTACAACGATACTATTAGATTGGTTAGCCCAGAGGCGCAGTGACTATCGCGATCGCATTCTGCACCATGAAGCGGGTCATTTCCTGGTGGCTTACCTGTTGGGGATTCCGATCACGGGTTATACGCTGACAGCCTGGGAAGCCTTGAAGCAGGGACAACCAGGTTTAGGTGGCGTGCAATTTGATACTCAGCAACTTTCACCGAATCCCCTTGCCATTGGCGAAATGCGATTGACTCTGGATCGATTCTGTACCGTTTGGATGGCAGGAATTGCGGCAGAAACCCTGGTTTATGGTGAAGCGGAGGGAGGAATCGACGATTGTCAAAAATTAAAAGAGGCGTTGAGATTATTTGAACGTCCTGTTGGTGAATTTACCACCAAACAGCGTTGGGCGATGCTCCAAGCCCAAACAATGTTACAGGACAACTGGCAGGCTTACGAAGCCCTGATCAAAGCTATGGCAGAACGGACATCCGTAGGCGACTGCTATCGCCTGATTCAAGATCATTGTCGCAATTAAATAGGAAGGTGTAGGGGAAGACAAGGAATGTCGATCTGTAGGGGCGGGTTTTACAGATACCATTTTGCAACAAACCGATAACGTAACTAAACCCGCCCTTCTGGGGAAGCTGCGAGCCGTATTGGGGCGGGTTTAATACCATCTGGGTAAAGTCAAAAACGATAGTCGTGAAACCCGCCCCTAGGAATCAAAACGTTAATAAAGTGTGTCATCACTGTAAACCACCTGGTTCGTTCCTTTGGCTTTAGCACGCAAAAGATTATGATCCGCCCGTTTGACGAGACTTTCGCCTTTGTGGTCATCTGAAGCCTTGAGAGAAGCAATGCCGACGCTAATCGTAATCTCGATCGCGATCGTACCATCCACATTAAACGGTTGCTCGTTGATCTGATATCGCAGGCGTTTGGCGACAATTTTAGCTTCCTCGCCATTGGTTTGATTAAGAACCACTAAAAACTCTTCGCCGCCATACCGAAACAACGTATCCTGTAGGCGCAGATTATGCTGGAGTCGGGTTGAGAGCAACTGCAAAACGCGATCGCCAACCTGATGTCCATAGGTGTCATTCACGGATTTGAAATGATCCACATCCATCATAATCACACTCAGATCCGTGATGTATGTGCGGGCATTTTGGATTTGCCGGGGTAACTCCCATTCCATTGCCCGACGATTATTAAGTTCGGTTAAGGGATCAGACAGAGCCAGGGTGGAGAGAACATCATTGGTTTGCAGCAGTTTTTGGTAAAACTGTACACTGCGCCATCCGACTAGGATATGGGCTTTCAGAAGCCGATATTCTGCTAACGTACTTCCTGGATCTCCTGTTGGGGTGCAAGTCAGGGGTAAGTAAGCATCTGCACCGCCTTCTAGAGCTTCAGCACAAATAATTTGTTCCCGACGCGGATCAGCCGCTTTGCCTTCACTCAAGGAATAAGACGGGTCATTAATTAAAATGCAATAAATCCAGCTTAACTGTAGTTGTTCTTTAACCTGCTTACACAGTTCCAAACTCCCGTTTTGGGTTGCCTGCACAATTAAAATTGCGTATTGTTTAGCTTGAACCTTACTCAGAGCATCTTCTGGATTGGCAGACGACTCCACCTTGCCAGACGTAATCGTGCGAATCTGGTCAAGGAACGTCTTAAGGAATTGCGGATTTCCCACGATTAATACAGAAGCGTCCATTTTGGGATGTAGCTCGACAAGAGCTGAGACATTGACCGTTACATAAGACCTACTCAAAGCTGATCAACCGTAGTCAAACCTAACTTTGATGCTTACTTCCTGTTTCACTCGCTTCAGTGACGGCACTTAACCAGTCCACAGGCTATCACCACCTAACTGGCGGCTATCTCCAAATTAATGGAGGCATTTAAATCTCTGTCGATTTCCAGTCCACAGTTATCGCACCGGAAAACTCGCTCTGATAAAGGCATCTCCTCTTTGACGATATGGCATCTTGAGCAGGTTTTGGTTGAGGGATACCATCGGTCAACCTTAACCAAGGTTGACCCGTACAGCTTACACTTGTACTCTAGCTGGCGTTTAAACTCAAAGAAACCCATATCCTGAATAGCTTTTGCCAGTTTGTGATTAGCCATCATGCCCGACACATTAAGATTCTCTATTCCAATTCGGCTGTGGTTTTGGGCTAAATAGGAGGTAAGTTTATGTAACGTGTCTTTTCTGATGTTGGCTATTTTCCGATGCAAACGGGCTATTTTAACTTGGGCTTTTTTCCAGTTAGCGTGTTTGGCTAATGCCGTTCGCTGCTTGTTGTTGAGTTTTAGCTCGGTTTTGAACCCTAACAGCATAGTCTACCTATCCAATGCCTGTTATACTCATATTATATATGATGACACAAGTGTAACAGAATGCCTAGAAAAAAAATTTATAACGAGCCTAAACGACGATTTACAATGACTTTGACAGAAACAGCAATAAATTGGCTAGAGGAGGAAAGGGTAAGAATAGGGGCAAACAGCCTCAGCGATACGATTGAGCGAATGGCGAGAAACAAAGAAAAGTTACTCAAAATGTCTAGCAATGAATAGCTTTGAGCAGAGATTAGGTTACAGTTATCAATCCCTGACTTCTACACTAGCTTATCGTGCCTTGGAGCCTTCTGCCCTGGAGCCTTGTTTCTACCAATAGTGTAAGTATTCAACCGGACATGATATAACCCCACCCAAATCAACGATTCGGATGGGGATAAAGATGGCAAAACCTCAGTCAGTGAAGCACCTCCTGAGGAACCTTTATTGGGAACACACTGAGTTAGGAGATTACTTCTTTTGTTTGAGCTGCTTCAAGATTGAACCGACACCCAAGGAACCCACAGCGAGTAAGCCACCGATTGTACCGGGTTCGGGAACCTCTATCTGATCATAGGTCTGAACGATTGATGAAATTTCCGCAGAACCACCCGCTTCGGCTTCAACCCGAATCTCTTTGGTAATGTTTAATTTTTTGTATGGGGTAGCTAGGTCAAAATCTTCGCCTTCTAGTGCTGGATCTTGTAAGTCTGATCCCCCTTCATAAGGATTAGACACCATTAGTTCGGCAACAATCGTACCATCGACTCTAGCCGTCTCCTTCACACTGGCTTTTCCATTCCCCGCAAAGGCTCCGTTAAATGCCAAATTAATCGAGTCAATCGCCTTGGTGGGATCTAAAGCTTCGACATCAAAGCTAATTAAGGTTTCCAGGAACTCAGTGTCTGGTGAAGCAAAATTAGTTACAGAAAAAGGTCCTTGGATATCAATCCCAAAGGGACTGTTTTCAATGGTATTGATCTTAATTTCGTCGCAACTGTTAGGAACCAGCAGTGCCATATCAGAAGTAGAGAGTGCACACTGAAAGTTACTGAATCTTTTATCTCCCACATCCAGAAAGCCGTTGCCAATCTCTCCCAATGTGATCGCCTGAGCTGGAGCGGCTAGAGTGCCTACCACTGTGACGCCTGTAACTGCTGCTGCTATTGCCCATTTATGTATCATATTATCTTTCCTTAACTGAACTGGACGACTGTGAATGGCGAAGGTTTTTTAGAAGAGGTTAATCTTCATCTCTATATTTCTCTCTCTTTAAAGATACCTCATATAAACTTTGCTGTCATTCCCTCTACAGTAAAGACTTGATGAAATTACGGCTGGATTATTATGAAGTTTTGGTAAACCTTGAGCCAGAATAGGAAATTGGCATACCTTTGACATGAGGGCGTTGAGCGATGATATCCGAACTGATACGCAAGTTATCAATCTCAGGGATGTTGAATCCCATCGATTGATCGCCTATTCATCCCAACGCCAACCTAAGTTGTTACTGAGCCTGTCGAAGTACAGGTATGGCGTTGGGCTTCCGGCTTTAGCTTATCCGGCTAAAAAAAATCGGGTAAGTGCTCAATCGTACTATACCCTCTCTTTTTTGCCCTGCCACCATATCTATCTAGAGTGGTGGGCTAATATGGCTTTGGCTTAGTTGTTGTCGTTGTCAGAGGGAAAGAAAGATGTAAACCCACTGAATTGACGGTTGCGCTTGAACATGAAGCCGAGACCTAAGGAACCTAACACCAGCAAGCCACCCATGGTTCCGGGTTCGGGTACATCTTTTATGTAGTTCTGTCCAATCAATGAAATTTCGGCTGAACTACCCGGACCGGCTTGAAGCAGGATGTCTTTGACAATCCGTACTTTACCGACTGGGTAGAGTAGGTCAAAGTCTCCGGCTTCCAATGCAGGATCTTCTAAGTCTGTACCTGCGCCTGAATTGGTCACCTTGAGCTGTCCAATGATATCGCCATTCATATCAAAGGCTGTCTCTGTTACACTAGCTCGCGCTAATCCCTCAAATGCTCCGTTAAAGGCAAGCTCAATATTGGTGATTGGGCTTCCATTCTTAGCCATTACATCAAAGCCGATGAGGGCATCTAAGAAAGCAACTCCTGAGCTTCCTAGATTGGTGGCGGAGAAGGGTCCTTGGATTTCCAGGTCAAAGGCTGTACTGTTGTCATTTATCTTAATTTCGTCGCAACTGTTGGGAACCAGAAGCTGTGTACCTAGACTGGATGTTCCCAAGCTGCAAGTAAAGTTGCTGTAGGTGAAATGCTCGCTCATGAAGGTGCCGTCACCTGCCAAAATTTCTCCCAAAGTGATTGCCTGAGCGGGAGCGGCGAGAGTTCCAACTACTGTGGCGCCTGTAGCGGCTGCGGCGATTGCCCATTTGTTCATCATATCTGAAGCTCCTTGAGTAATAACCAGGTCTAGTGTGTATCTTCGGCTTTAGCTTTTTTCTCTGCCTAAGCTAACTTCATACTACTCAAGCTTTCTGAAAGTATCCATAAAGTTATTATGAACTTTCTATAAAGTTTTCATGAAGTTGTCTTCAATAAGGCAAACCTCCTACTTTCGGGTGATTTTTCGGGATTTAGATTACAAAAAAAGTGTGATTTCCGTCATTGAATCATTAAAGTAACTGACAAAAAGGGATGCTTAGCAAATAAAATAAAGTTTTGTCAAGATCAATTGAAGATGATTAAGCGCAAGTTTAGAAGCGCTATCTTTTGCCCGATTCAGTAGAGGCACGATATATCGTACCCCTACGGTTTGGCATGATTACCCCTGCTTCTTTTTGCCAGAGCGAGACAGGAGCACAGAACCAGCGACTAAACCTAACCCGGCTAAGGTTGTCGGTTCAGGTACAGAAGCACTCCTAAAGACACCGGAGAAGCTAGCATCTAAACCTTCATCGGAGTCAAGTGCGGCTTCAACACCCGACTGTCTCAGTGTACTTTGGAAGGTTATCGTGCCTGTACCATTGGACAGTTGCCCATCTGCACTGGTGAAGAATCCGGAAACTCCCAAGGATATCGATGTACCCGTGAATCTCTGATTATGGTCAAACATTTCCTCAATCATAAAGTCGCCGATGCTTAACAGAGAAAATGTATTTGTTTCATCGGTGATGCTGGGATCGCCTAGGGGGAAATCTCCCAAATCTAAAAAGTTTTTGACTAAGGGGTTATCTTTCGTTGCTCCATTGCTGGGGATAAGGGAAGTAGGAATCGACTTGATACTTCCCGCATTGAAGGCAGAGAAGGTTTCCGATTGATTGCTTAACAGAAGTGCGCCGGGATCAGGTGTAAATCTTATCTCATCGGCAAACAGCGTCGCGTTGGTTACTTGGATGAAAGGAGCCGTCTCCGTTACGTTTATTCCCGGAGAAATACTGAATTCTCCAACCAAAGGGGCGGCGTTGGCTTCACTAGCGATGCTCAAAACACTAGCTGTAACCACAGGAAGCATAGCGAGGGAGGCAAAGATTGTTTTATTCATGAGAGTTCCTTGATTTTAGAAAATACCTTGTTTTTTTGTGCAAGAAGAGGAGATGTTTGGATGGGCTTTCCTGTTTTTATCTCCTTGAATTCAAGCTAACAAAATAGTACTTGTCCTGGCAATACCTTAATGTAAAGCTATTAATAACTTTCTATCAAGTTTTGATAAACTAATGTTTTTATCGTCGAAAACGTTGAATTAATGGACAAAATAAAAAAAATATGATATGTTGAAACGCTTCAGTTTTGGACAATTAGCCTGTAGAGACGTTGCCGCCAACATCTCTCCTATCAGTTAGTCAGACGATCGCGAAAATACTCCTGATACAACTGACAGCTTACCACCACGCGATCGCGAACCCAACACACTAACCCCAAACTGTGTAGCTTCACCATCTGAATTGGATCAAGTTCTACAGCATCATTTGCCTTAAGCACCTGCTGATACGCAACCGCTAAATCTGGATACTGGCGCAGCCTCCATAAGTGGTGATGCAGGTGCTTCCCATAGATTCCTGTATCCGTCGCTACAGTTTCTACCACCGATTGTAAACTCACCTGATGCTTGACCATTTCATAGAACATCAAACGCACCAAATAGGGAAACCCTCCCACTAACCGCATTAGCTGATCCAGTTCCTGGGATGATAAATAGAGTCCATAACGCTTTGCCAACTCGTAGACTTGTTCACGAGTAAACGGGGATAACTGAATCCCTAACCCCACAGTCAACAGCGATTGATAGTCATGAAACCAACAATAACCCTCAGAGGAATGAACTAACACCAAGCGCAGGTTGGAAAAGACAGGGATATCCTTGGTATCCTCTTGCCAGGAGTGTAATAATGCCAAAAAGTCTGCCGCGATCGCAGGATACTCGAAGACTTGATTCACTTCATCAATGGCTAATACCACTGGGCGATCGCTCCCAGCTAGCAAATACTCCTGGAAATAAAGCGTGCAGCTAATCAAACAGCCCATTGCTTCATCCCAATACTCATCCAGCTTCGGTTCTAATTTAAGTTGTCGTGTCACATTGACACAAAGCCAACGCAAAAATGTTGCGATCGCACTAAACACCGGACTCTCTGCCTGATGTAAACTTAATCGTACCGTCCGATAGTTCTGCTTCTGTGCATCAGCCAGAATTCTTGCCATTAACGACGTTTTTCCCATCTGCTGGGAACCCTGCAAACGCAGGATGGTGGCAGGTTGGCGGATTTGCTGACAACAGTCTGATTCTATAGGCGATCGCTCTATATAATAGATAGAATTCAACGGAACTTGTCCCTCTGGTACTTCTAAGGAAACAAACTGCCTAGGTTTCAGGAACTTAGCCGTTGCCAAACCCTTGTCACTGAACAGTCTCCGTTCGAGTACCGAGCGAAAATTCGTCTTATTAACTTTTTCCCCGCAGGCGTTTGAGAGTAAGTGCCATAACTTCGGCGCGACACCTTGCTTAATATAGTTGGCAGAATAACCATTCTCTTGAGCAATCTGGTCATAGGTTTTAGGTTCATCCTGCCATGATGCCCACAAAATCGCTTTTTGAATATAACTCAGTGAATGACCAGTCTTGGCAACCAGGAACGTATCAATACATTCCAATACCTGATCAATTGGACGATGCCCCTGTGTAATCATCGTATCTATATTTGAAATTGAAACCCCTACCGCCTTGGATTTACTTGCTAGGCGTGACATAAGTTCACAAAAATAGACCAGGATGACTCCCTCAACTTATCATTTTAGTATATTGACAAACGTATTATTGTGTGCATTGCTCCCTACTGGAAGAGGATAAATGGTGACCTACCCCTAACCAAGATATCAACTTTATATATTGACAACTAGGGAAAATTAAATAGTCTAATCAGGTTTGAACATCCAATTGAGTTTGTCAACCCTCTTACTTAAAGAGTCTGTAAAGTTGGCGGGACAGCGATTAAAGATTAGATAAAGCTTCCCCGTTCAGCCGCACAAATTTTATGTCAAATTTATATATTGTTGATAGAGATTAAATTTGGCATCATAAAAAGTATAGATGGTAGGTTGTGAAACGCCATAAAATTTATTCCTCAATTTAATGAGGATAGGCGGGAAGAGAGGTCGCTGGTATTGATCCGCATTCTTGGCTAAAGCTATTAACCACAAATCGCTTTTGATTTGAGTGATTGTTAAGGCGTCGTAGCTGGAGCGATCGCAGTGATGAACGGGCGTCTAAAAATTCAATGGATTTAACCGGAACCTTAGAGATTGTTCCTGTAAATATGGCAGATAAAAGCAAGTCTTATCCAAATAAATTTGTCTGGTAGAATTTGCGGAATCATCACCATTGTTTGCAAAATGGATTTAGATATCATGAAAATCCTTGTCGTTGAAGATAACCTAGACTTTGCCGAAGCGTTATTTGAATGTCTCACGTTTGAAGGCTATATCGTCGATGTAGTCACAAATGGTGCAGCGGCTTTAGAACGGGCAGTAATCACGGACTACGACTTGGTACTTTCTGATATCGAGCTTCCCCAACTTGATGGGATAAGCCTTTGTAAAAAATTGCGTTATCATGGCTATCATCTACCTATATACTTAATGACAGGTTTAGAACGAGATTTGCCAATAATCTCGACGAATGAAGCCAAAGCTAATGGTTATTTTTTCAAACCGTTTAGTTTTCAAGAGTTATTAGATCGGATTCAATCCCACTCTCTCTGTCGCTAAGTCAAACGTCTTCGGGGAGGGGTGGCGTTCTGTAAAGCTTATCTCGAAACTGCTGTATAAGTAGGTTGCTGGAAATAAACCCAACTCTATTAACTTCTGTAAATAGTCCTCAAACTATTACAAATGACAAATGACAAAGGACAAATGACAAATGACAAATGACAAATGACAAATGACAAATGACGCTTTAAAGAATTTAAAGTCAACCCTTAAAAACCCTTTCAATTATCATGTGCATCACAGGTTCTCTTGCTGATTTTTCTCTACCGCAAGTTTTTTGCTTACTCGAAACCGGACATCAAAGCGGTTTACTCACTCTGCATCCTGCGGGTACGGATCAAACGTCCTCAAATCAAGCGTATTATCTCTGGGTGTATCGGGGACAGCTTGTCGGAATGGCAAATTTGTTAGATCGTCAAGGTTTAGTCTCCTTAATTGCCCAACGGCGCTGGCTAAAGGATACTTGTCCATCCAGTCTCTTTGCTAAACTGACGAGATTATGTCCCAAGCATCAACCTTTGGGTTCTTATCTGAAAAAACAGGGTATTTTAACTAACCAACAACTCAAGTGGCTATTCCAAGTTCAAGTTCTCCAGCCTTTGTGTGATGCATTTCAACTTAAAGCAGGTCACTTTAGGTTTGATCATAATGTACCGCTACCGACAATAGAAATGACGGGTTTGAGTATATCGGCGACATTCGCCACGTTGATGGGACTTAGAAATTTGCCAAGTTGGGATGCTTTGGCGGATCACTTACCTGATCCGGATATGGGTTTAGCCAGTTTAGGGACAGATCAGTCTGAGTTTCCGTTAAATGACCTAGAGTGGCAAGTTTGGACATATACGGATTGCATGGTGTCTCTCAAATCTATCGCCCAATACCTACAACTTCCCCTGAAAATAATACAGCAGATTGCTTTTCGCTTAATTGCGATTGGTTTGGCGCAAGAGATTTCTCTAGCGGTAGACGATAACTTTACCCCAACTATCGAGTCTCAATCATCAGGGTTGCACCAAGACTCCTATCGGGAAGTCGTTAGTTATTCGTTTCTGCAACATTTACTAGGATTTTTAGTTCCTAAAGCGTCTTAGGGTAATTTCTTCTTCCCCTGCTTCCCCTGCTTCCCCTGCTTCCCCTGCTCCCTCTGCTCCTCTTAACCGAGCAGTATTGACCCTACATCACTTTAAAGCTGACGCCGACGACGCGATCGATAAGAGGCGCGAACCCGCCGAATCAGTGTCAATCCTAGGAAATAACTAAAAATTCCACCAACCATCCCCACCGTAAAGCAGCCGACAAATAGCGTCCAGATAATCTCAGATCCCAACGTCTTGAACTCCTGCCAAGATCCGAGGCTAATATCAGTTAAGCTATTTTTCTGGAGTAGCCATTTTCCCAGGTGGAAGTTAAATGCATAAATCGGCACATAAGTCAATGGATTACTCACCCAAGTACCAGCCACCGCGATAATTTTATTGCCGCGAAAGATCAGCGCTAGACATATCCCTAAAATAGTTTGTAGCCCAAATAGGGGAAACAGTCCTGCAAACACACCACAGGCTAATCCGCGTGCGATCGCCTCTGGGGGTCCAGAGAGACGAAGTAAGCGCCAGTAATAGTATTGTAAGCGCCGTCGGAAACTAGATCCGACTTTGGGATTGCGATCAGGGGAAGGGCGAATGGGTGTAGAGTTTACCTCCAATGATGAACGTTGGGGACGAGTTTGCAGGGAATTCCTCGACATATAGGCTAGAGAATCTACAGTTACAGCAAGGGCGGGACAGGATATACACTCATCCTAACCGACCCGTGCGATCGCGATCGAGTTCCATCTTCATCATTTAGATCAGATCGTAATCGGTGAATCCACATAAATCGTCGGTTCATTCATCTTAAAGTTAATTCCATAAGCGAGTAACTGCTTGGAAATTTTTTCATTAGCGAGTTCCAAGAGACGCTTCCGCAATTGAATTGAATTTTCACTTGAGCCGAGAATAAAAAACGTTACCCTCGCCCGGGTGGTTTGGTCTTCTAGGGAGGGAATTAAGGTAATACTTGTACTTCCCGGATCAATGCCGAATAAAGAGTTTGTGCTTTCAGCAATAATTTGCTGAACTAAAGCTTTTTCTCGTTCTTCCAGAAGTTGAGAAAAATCCAAATAGAGTAATACCATCACTTTCTTCCCTCGGGTGACATTTTCGATTTCCCAATTTGCCATCGTTGAGTTGGGAACAATCAAAAGTGTGCTTTTAGCCGCTGTGCGGATTTTTGTAGACCGCAAGCCAATCGATTCAACCCGACCAAACACTCCATCCGGTAAGCGAACATACTCTCCGGGAATAAACGGACGGTCTAAATAAAGGACAATCGTCCCCAAAAGCTGCTCCAATGTCTTTTGTGCGGCAAACGCGATCGCAATACCGCCAATCCCAAAACTGGCAAGTAATCCAACTAAATTGACTTGCTGGCTTTGAGCAAATGCAACCACGGCAATAAATCCGATGATGACATTCGCTAGAGTCTCAAAAACTAGGAGCATTTCATCAACTTCTCGACCGAGTTTCCGCACTAACCCTATCCCATACACGCGCACAAACTGGCGAAATAAGCGAGAGGCTAACCAAGCCACACTCACGGTTACGGCTAAATCCATAAAGGGACGAAGGAAGTCATGCAGTCCCTGATACACCCCCAGCCAAGCCAGTGAGAATGACAGTAAAATTAACGTGCCAGCAAATTTGAAAGCTTGTTGGAGTGGGTCAATCAAATTATCATAAATTTCCTTTCCCTGCTGAAGTGAAAATCGGTGGATAATCCAGCTCACCAGAATCGGAGTGTATCGACCTGCCAAAACAGAGAGGAGAGCAAATATCAGGAAAAGAACATAGTTGGGCAGATTTAAGGAGTACACAAACAGAGAAACATCACTAATCGTGTTAGGGATATCAGTTAAGTTCATCAGCGAGTAAGGCTACTTTAGAAATCAGAATGGCTAGAGGGACACGACATATCGCATCTGTATTTTATATAATAAACTGTAATGCCTTTCATTTGAAAATTTAAACGATCTCCATACCGAATAGCGAGCGAGACGCGAATAGCGAGCGAGACGCGAATAGCGAGCGAGACGCGAATAGCGAGCGAGACGCTCGCACTACTGTTGCCTCCTGCTTTGGAGCCTCTTCCCTCCACCACAACACTTATTCAGAATGCCCTAAGGAGGTCGGCGGCAATAAACCTACCTATATTAAGTTATGTAAATGCACATCAAACCCTTACAAATGACAAATGACGCTCTCAGCCGTTAACTTTTATTGTGCCCATCTACTTACTTAGATCGTAATGGGTGAATCGACATTAATGGTTTGTTCTTCGATGTCAAAGGCAATACCATATTCCTTGAGTTGATTGGTGATATTTTGTTTAGCAATATCCAGGAGTTGACGCCGCAATTCCATCGAGAACTCACCAGAACCCAGGATAAAAAAGTTAATTTGGGCTTGAGTCATTCCCGACGCTCCATCTTGGATAATATCTTTAAACGTGACATCTGTACTGCGAGAGTCAATCCCAAAAATATCAATCGTGCTTTCTAAGATAACTTGGCGGATCAGCGATTTTTCTTGGTCGGGCATCGGACGATAGAAAATTAATGAGATAATTGAAATTACCTTCTTAGCACCCGTGAAGTTTTCGATACTGACCTGAGTTAGAGAACTATTGGGAATAACCATTAACGTTCCTTTCCCAGAGGAGCGGATTTTGGTAGACCGCAGTCCAATGGATTCGACTCTGCCAAATGTACCATCCGGTAGACCGATATAATCATCGACGACAAAGGGACGGTCAATATAAATTACAATCCCACCCAGTAGCTGTTCCAGGGTTTTTTGTGCGGCAAATGCCACCGCCAGTCCACCAATTCCCAAACTTGCCAACAAGCCAAAAATATTGATTTGATGGGTTTGGGCAAAGATAAGGATGATGGTGACAATAATCAGTAAATTGACAACCAGTTTGGAAAGGAGTAATAATTCACTATTAACCTTCCGTCCACTTTGCAGGGTAGCATTTAACAGATAGGCATCAAAAAACCGCTTGAATAACCGAGAGCCTAATAAACTCGCTGTAATCGCTAAGGCGAGACTGATGGGAAGTTCTATCAGCTTGATGAACTCTCGTCTGGCATAAGCGAGAAATATAATATCGGTCAAGGTTAGACTCAGGACTAACCCCAGTAATGCTTTTTCCGGTTGAATCACCTTAGGATAGATATCCCTGAACCGCTCCCATAGCGAACCTAGCCAGCGAAAGGCAAACAAACTGCCCGCGATCGCGAAAATCCCGGCTAGGGCGAGTAAGATGAATGTTTTCAGGAAATCGAAATCCAGTAATTCGGGTAAGGCATCCAGCATTTGGGATACTCCAATCTGTGGTCAGTCTGCTCCCAACTCCTTGACTCTGGCAGCAGTCGGAGATTTAATGGCGTTATTGCTAGGGCTAAGATAGTTATTATAGGGGATATTCCTCCCTTGCTGATGCGTCTGCTGGAGCAAAGCCTATGGAACCGCCTGAAGCTAATGAATATGTTGAAGAGATAGACCTACAGAAATATTGGCTTGTGCTGAAACGGCGCTGGTTATGGGTAGCTGGCGTTTTTGGTGTCATGGTAGCTCTAGCGATTTTAGCCATCTCTCGCCAGGTTCCGGTTTATAGAGCACACGGTACCATACTGATTAAAGAAGACCGTTCGGCTTCACTGACCGGATTGAATACTCACATGGGAGAGATTGATGCCATCTATAAAGACACTAACCCACTAACGACCCAAGCCGAAATTATTCGTTCCTATCCCATTGCTGAACAGGTAATTCAGGAGTTGGATATAAAAGATGAAGAGGAAGAGGATCAACTCCTCGATCCCCAAATCCTGAGCAAATCCCTCGATGTAGAATCGATTACAGAAACAGACATCCTAGAAATTATTTATCACTCAACCAAGCCTCAGTTAGCCAGTGCCGTGGTGAACAAGGTGATTGATGTCTACATCGCCAACGATATCCTGAACAATCGGGCGAAAACCAAAGCCGCCAGCGAGTTTATTCGGGAACAGCTACCCAAAGTTGAAGCCAATGTTCTGCAAGCAGATTTAGCCTTGCGACGATTCAAGGAAGAAAATCGCGTTGTTGATTTAGCCCAGGAAGCGATTTGGGCAGTTGAACTTATGGGTGAGTTAGACAACAAAATTGCTGACGCTCAAGCTCAGCTAGCTAAAGTGACAGCTCGTTCGCAAGCACTGAGTAACCAGTTAAACATGAATGCTCAGGAAGCGGTAGCCGTTAACTCGTTGAATCAGTCTCCCGCCGTGCAGCTGGTAATCGAGCAACTCCAGGAAATACAGCAGCAGCTTGTACTAGAGCGTCGTCGTTTCTTAGATGTCGATCCCACAATTGTCAGGTTGCAGGAAAAAGAAGCGGCGCTAAACACTCTGTTGCAAGAACGCATCACGGAAATTATTGGAAATCAGCTGCCAATTTCTACGGGTAATTTACAATTGGGAGAATCGCGACAAACCCTGCTCGAAAATTTGGTGGAGTCGGAAGTGGAGCGTTTGGGATTGGCGAACCAACTAGCTGTCCTCAAAAGTACTCAGTCGGCATACAAACAACGGTCAAATAATTTACCTAGACTAGAGCAAACCCAACGAGAATTAGAGCGGCGGGTGGAGGCGGCACAATCTACCTACGAACTGCTGTTGCAAAAATTGCAAGAAGCACGGGTGGCAGAAAACCAAAATGTGGGTAATGCGCGGATTATCTCAAAAGCAAGAGTCCCGGACAGACCTAGTGGCTCGAAGAAAAAACTTATTTTAGGCGTAGGTGGTGTAGCGGGGCTGATGTTGGGTGTCGCCCTTGCCTTTATGATTGATATGATCGATCAATCCGTGAAGACAGTTAAAGAGGCGAAGCAACTGTTCGGATATACGCTGCTGGGGGTGATTCCCACGATGGGTAAGTCGCGAAAACGCTGGTTGCCGTTCAAGGAGGCAGCACCGATAGATCCCAAACTTGTGGTTAGAGAAAAGCCCCAATCACCTATCACTCAAGCCTATCAAATGCTGCGAGCTAATCTAAAGTTTCTCAGTTCCGATAAGCCGGTTAAATCGATTGTGGTGACGAGTTCTGTACCGGAGGAAGGAAAGACTGAAGTTTGTGCCAATTTGGCAACGGCAATGGCACAGGTGGGACAGCGAGTATTGCTAGTGGATGCCGATATGCGCTATCCTTCTCAGCATCAGTTTTGGCATCTGACCAATTCGGTGGGATTAAGTAATGTGTTGGTGGGTGAAACGACGGTTCAGATGGCAGTTGAGTCAGTGATGCCAGGATTAGATGTACTGGCGGCTGGGGTGATTCCACCGAATCCAGTAGCACTTCTGGATTCTAAGCGGATGGCAGCTTTGATGGAACAGTTCTCAAAGGAGTATGATGTAGTGATTGTGGATACACCCCCATTGGCAGGAATTGCCGATGCGCCGATTTTAGGGAGTCTGGCAGATGGTATTTTATTAGTAGTGCGACCTGGAGTCGTTGATGCGGGTAATGCGAAGGCGGCGAAGGAGTTTCTGGCGCGATCAGGTCAGGAGGTTTTAGGGTTTGTGGCAAATAGGGTGATGGTTAAAAATGAGCCAGACAGTTATTTTTATTACACCAGGGAACTACACAAGGAGACGGGGGATGACAGGAAGTCAGCAGCCAGGGTTCGGATGGGATATGAGCGCGATCGCACCTAAACGCAATGCTACAGACTCAAGCTGGGTTCGTAGTAGGCACTTTAGTGCCTCAATCGCTTTAGCGCTGACGACAATCCCTAAAGTCAATGCGATCGCACCTAAATGGAATGCTACAGACTTAAGCGGGGTTCGTAGTAGGCACTTTAGTGCCATAAACTGTTCTGGGTTCCCTATTCCCTCCTCTCAGGTATGAACTTACGACAAAAGGCGGTTAAGGGTGTCGTCTGGTCAGCAATTCAGGGTTGGGGAACTCAGGCAATCGCCTTTATTGTTTTCTTTGTTCTGGCTCGTTTGCTGGAACCAGAAGCCTTTGGATTGGTAGCTTTGGCAGGTGTTTTCCTGGCTTTTATCCAGATTTTTATTGACCAAGGACTTTCCACAGCGATTGTTCAGCGCCAGGAACTGGAACCGGAGCATCTCGATAGTGCTTTTTGGACGAATCTGGGTATTAGTTTACTGCTGACGCTGTTTGGTATCGCGGCAGCTGGCTTTGTGGCTGAGTTATTTAAAGAACCCCAGTTAGCGCCAATCCTGCGCTGGTTGTCTCTCAGCTTTTTATTTATTGGTCTAAATGGTGTACAACAAGCTATATTTGAGCGTCAACTTGCCTTTAAAGCCTTAGCCATACGTTCAATGGTGGCGGTGGTAGCGGGTGGTGTGGTTGGGGTGGTGATGGCATTTTTGGACTTTGGGGTTTGGAGTCTGGTTGGTAAGCAGCTTGTGAATGGGGTGGTTGAGGTTATAGTTCTCTGGGGAGCTAGTAATTGGCGTCCGGGGTTTAAGGTTTCGATTAAACACTTCAGGGAACTGTTTTCCTTCGGGATTAACTTAGTAGGGCTCAATATACTCGGCTTCTTAAACCGTCGCTTAGACGATTTTTTAATCGGTTACTATCTAGGTCCTCTTGCACTAGGGTATTACAGCATTTCCTATAAGTTGTTGCTAATAATGACAAATCTACTAACTAGTGTTACCACCAAAGTAGCACTGCCTACATTTTCAAGGTTAAAGCAGGAACCAGAAAAATTACGACGAGCCTTTTACACTGTCACGCAGTTAACTAGTTTAATTTCCTTCCCCACATTCATGGGCATGGCAGCACTAGCATCTGAACTCATACCAGGTTTGTTTGGAGAAAAGTGGTTACCAAGCATCCCAGTCATGCAAATCTTGGCATTCATTGGCATTATTCATTCAGTTGCCTACTTCAACGGCTCTGTGATGATGTCGATGGGTAAACCATCATGGCAACTAAAGCTAAACTGTATGCATACGATAGCCAATGTAGTGCTTTTTTTCGTAGCTGTCCGCTGGGGGATTGAAGCTGTCGCAGCTGTTTATGTAATCCGCAGCTACCTGCTTACACCTGTAGACTTATTGGTGATACGCAAACTTATTAATATTAAACTAACCACTTATGTTTACCAATACATTGTTCCATTTACAGGGACGTTAGGGATGGTTGCAGCCATACTAATAGCTAAATACTTACTTGCTAATTTCATTAATCTATATACATTAATAGTTGTTTGTTCATTGCTTGGAACTGCGATGTACACATTAATAATTACATTGATTGCACCAAAATTAATACACAAAGTTATGAATTTGATTAAATTGACTTTTTCTGTGTAAATATGTAAATATATAAATTATTTAAAGTAATAAGATTAGAAAAATATTACAGACATAAAAAACATAAATTAATTAAAGATTTAAACTCGCCATGAAGCAATTTATTTTATCTTTTTTCCTCAATTTATACGCCGTGATAATGCGCTTACTGAGAACTATTAAATGTACCCCAAAACGACATTTATCGATTCTCACAATTCCTCCAGCATCCTTCGGAAATCTAGGAGATGAGGCGATGATGATTGCAATTGTAGAATATTTCAGCAGTCAAGGTGCTAACAGAGTAGGTTTCATTTCTTGGCAATCCAACGATAATTGGGAAGATTTTGACCCGGTAGATGGAAAAATAGAGATATGTCATCATCATCTCTATTTTAATTGGAAAGGTTTTTTCCAATTTATACATTTACTTAACTACTATGATCAATTTTACTGTCCTGGAGCGGATGTAATGGATGGATATTATAGTGAATATGGCAGTCTGACAAGATTAAAATATGCTTTACTCGCTGCTAAAACAGGAGCAAAAGCTGCTATTCTAGGTTTTAGCTTTAACAACAAACCAACACCTAAAGTGATTCAATCTTTTCGTGATTTACCGTCTGATGTAATTATCTGTGCCAGAGATCCTGTTTCACAGGAGCGTTTGCTCCATCACCTGCAACGACCTGTTAAACTCGTAGCAGATTTAGCATTTCTGCTTCATCCTTCTCCGGAGCCTGCAATTTTATTAGCTGTTGTGGAGTGGATTGAGAGGCAACGGGCTAGTGAGCGGATAATTATTGGTATAAATGCAAATTATATAAGTTTTCGGGATCTCGGAGAACAAGTAATCAATAATTTAGTCAAAGTCTATGTTAATAACTTGGTGAAGATGTATTCATCAAACAATAAATTAAAATTAAGCTATGTTTTTATTCCTCATTCCTTTTCTTGCAATGAACAGGAGATTAGTGATATTAACCTATCTGAAAAAATATTTAAATCTCTTCCAGAAGAAGTAAAGTATAACTGTGTCAAGGTAACACCTCCATTCAGTTCAAAAGACGTGAAATTTTTATGCGGAAAACTAGATATAGTATTAACTGGCAGAATGCATTTAGCAATTGCCTGTCTGGGACAGGGAACACCTGTAGCTTGTATTTCTTATCAAGGTAAAGTTGAAGGCTTATTCAAACATTTTGATCTTGAAGGAATGATAATTGATCCAGATCAAGCGGTTCAAGGAGTAAATCTATGCAATTTTTTCCTATCTATTATTGAAAAGCGAGAGGATATCCGCAATCATATTCAAATTAGGTTGCCAAAGATTCAGGGATTGGCATTAGAAAACTTTAAGTTTTGTAAATCAAATAATAGTAATTTATTCCAATGAATAATCTCAAAGTAATTATTTTTTCTCTTTTAGGTGATAATCCTTATACAGACTTCTTTGTTAAACATCTAACGGATAGAAACGTTCAAGTAGCAGTAGAAGAAAAGAACTTAAATTTTATTTTTTTGTCAAAGGTCATCGAAAAAGGCAAACCAGACATTCTTCACCTGCACACAATACATTATTTTTTTCTGGGTAGGAATCCAATCCATCGTTGGATTAAATTTTTGATTTTTATTGGTCAAATATGTATTTTAAAATCTATAGGGGTTAAAGTAGTATGGACAGTCCATGAATGGACAGATAGATTTAGTGCTGGCAAGCATAATATTCATTTAATCTGGGCAATAATCCTGGGTAGGCTATTTCACGCGATCATCACTCATTGCGAGACAACTAAAACTCAAATTATTAAAGCTCTGCGACTAGAAAACAAAAATAAAGTCTTCTCAGTCTACCATGGTAACTATATAGGAGCCTATAAAAATGAAATTAGTCAAGGGAAAGCACGACAAACTTTAGGCATTACTCCAGGACACCTCGTTTTCCTCCTTTTTGGTAATATCCATCGCAGTAAAGGATTTTTGCCAGCGATTAGCACCTTTAAAAGTTTACAGGAAAATCAGGTATCTTTGCTGATTGCTGGGTTCCCAGCAGAGCCTATGATAGAGGAAGAAATTCGAGAGATAATTCAGGGATGTGATAATATTTTCTTTTTTCCTAAACGGGTTCCAGATGATGAGATTCAATTTTATATGCATGCTTGTGATTGTGTCATATTTCCCTATAAAACATTTACCACTTCAGGTGCTACAATCCTAGCCATGTCATTTGGCAAAGCTTGTATTGCGCCAAACGTCGGATTTTTTGGTGATGTCTTAGATAATGCAGGAGCTTTTTTATATGACTTAACTAATAAGGATGGTTTACGACAAGCCATGCAGCAAGCGATAAACAAAAAAGATAATATATCAGATAAGGGAAAACATAATTTACAGTTAGCAGAGCAATGGAATTGGGACTATGTGGCTGAGGAAACTATTAAAATATACCACAGTTGTTTAGATTTAAATTAGTTGGGTAGCAATAAATAAAATAGGGAGTTAATAAAATTGCTTGATTTAGTCAGAAAGATCATTCGTTTAATTATTCCGTTCTACTTGCGAAACACAATTAGAAGACTGATATTTAAAAAATTCAGAAAACTCGGTATTCTATTTTTTTTAAGACCATTAGGATTTATTACTTGTAAAAGCTATTTGCCAGTAAATTCATTAAATAAAGAATCTTTCAAAGAGTGTATCAAAAAGTCCGAAATAATAGAGGAAGATAAAATCAAACAAGCGTATTATATAGAGGGGAAGGATTTAGATCTGTTACAACCATTTGTCGCTAAAACACATACAGTAATCATAGAAATTAGTAACGGCGGATTTTCTTTCCGGAACAATCATCTGTTAGATAAAAATCTGAATATCATTGGAGAATTTAGGTCAGAAGAAAGTGATAAATTTCGCCCACTTCCTATCTATTCACAAGTGCTGGAAAGACCCCAAAAGCTACAGGGAACAGTTGCGTATTTATCCGATCCGGCGCCAGGTAACTACTATCACTGGATGTGTCGAACATTGCCGCTTTTAAAAGCTTATCAGAAGTTTTTTGATTTCAGTGAAATTGATTTTTTTTATCTGGGTAAATTTCAGATATCTAACTTTCATCAAGAAAGCTTAACTCAAGCTGGTATTGCGATGAATCAAACAACTCAGGAGGCTTGTAGAGGAGATAAAATGCTAATCGCAATTACTAATCGTACTTGCCGTGGTTTTGGAGATCCAATCAACAAGGAAGCTTTTATGTTCACAAGAAACCTATTTGTCAACAATCGCTATTTGAATCAACCCAAAAATAATAGGCGTATTTATATCCAACGAGGCAATGTCATCGGCAGAAATGTTATAAATGAAATACAAGTCATTGAATTACTGAATAACTATGGCTTTGAATCAGTGCCAATGGATGGTAAAACTATAAAAGAGCAAGCCGAATTATTTTCACAGTCGGCTGCTATCGTTGCCCCTCATGGTGCGGCTCTTACTAATTTACTCTTCATCCAGCCCGGAGTAAAAGTGATTGAATTAATGCCTCACGGCTATGTAAATGATTGCTTTTACGTTCTAGCTAGCCATGGACAAGCGGATTATTTTTGTCTCCAAGGAAAAAATATTAACCACAGGAAGTCTGACACACGTAAACTGGACATATATATAGACATCCAAAAACTTGACAAAATCTGTAAAATGGCTGGTTTAGATAAAATCTGAATTGTCAAATCGGCTCAACAATAACCAAGGATATATATATTTGAATATGTCAATTGTTCTAATAAGTACGGCAGATATTCAAGGCGGTGCTCCCCGTGCTGCCTATCGACTCCATCAAGGCTTACAACGTATTGGGGTTGATTCTCAGATGCTCGCCCAGTATAAGTATAGTAATGATAAAACTGTAACGGCTCCTACGACTAGGCTTAGTCAAAGTATTGCCAGGACTAGAATTGCCGTTGATGCTTTACCCAAAAAGCTTTATCCTCGACGGAAAGAGACAGGATTTTCTCTCCACTGGTTGCCCGATCAAACAGTCACTAGAATGACTCAACTTAACCCAGATATCATTAATCTCCATTGGATTGGTGAAGCTTTCCTGCAAATCGAAACCCTAGCCAAGTTCAAACAACCCTTGGTGTGGACACTCCATGATATGTGGGCATTTACGGGGGGATGCCTTTACACTGAAGAGTGCGATCGCTACACAGGTAACTGCGGTGCTTGTCCTCAACTGGGTAGCGAGCAAGACTGGGATTTATCTCGTTGGGTATGGCAACGCAAAGCAAAAGCCTGGAGAAATCTCAACCTGACGATTGTGGCACTCAGTTCATGGTTAGCAAACTGTACCCATGCTAGCTCTCTGTTCAAAGAGTTGCGAATTGAACAAATTCCCAATGGGATTGATACTAAACTCTATAGACCAATTAATCAACAAGTCGCCAGAGAACTCCTAAACTTACCTCAAGATAAGCCTCTCGTTCTTTTCGGTTCCTTAAAAGCTACCAGTGATCCCAGGAAAGGGTTTCACTGGTTACAAGCAGCGCTGCAAGACTTGAGTCAATGGGGGTGGCATGATAAATTAGAACTTGTTATTTTTGGAGCTTCTGAAGCAGATAATCCCATGGATGTGGGTTTTCCGACTCATTACTTAGGTACATTAAATGATGATCTCATGCTGGCTCTCACCTATTCAGCCGCTGATGTCTTTGTCCTCCCTTCCACTCAGGATAATTTACCCAACACTGTCATGGAAGCGATCGCCTGTGGCACACCTTGCGTTGCTTTTAACCTGGGTGGGTTACCCGATATGATTGAACATGAGCAAAATGGCTACTTAGCCCAACCGGATAACGTAAAAGACTTAGCTCAGGGAATTGTCTGGGTCCTGGAAAACCAAGAGCGCCATCAGAAACTCTCCCAACGTGCCCGTGAGAAAGCCGAACGAGAATTTACCATGGAACTCCAAGCCAATCGCTATTTATCGCTGTTTACCGAACTTTTAGAAAGAGGTGATTATCTGACACACTGAACAGCTAGGAGTTTAACATTAATTTTTATTAACTGGAGGTTTACAATTGTCCCTTCGCATTTTCCGACGTTGGGCAGCCAAGTTAGAACCTTGGGTGGTTATTTTAATCCTTCTGGGTTTATTAGGGGTAAACGCTCACCCACTCATTGACAAAGCTCTTAAAGCTGGGAGTTATGCTATCTTACCCGTATTGATGATTGGGCGGTGGAAAAAATGGATTTATGTCGCGACTCTAGACATCCCTGTACTCCTCTTGTCATTGATGCCTGGGGTTTCAGCGATATGGTCTACCTCTGCAGATTATAGTATAGATGACTTTAAAGGGGTGCTACGGGCTACTCTTTTTGGCATATATTTGGCAGTTGGCTACAGCCTGAAAGGGCAGATGCAAGTTTTTAGTTGGGTGTTTGGCATCGGAACAGTCCTCAGTTTGGTACTTACTCTAGGGTTACCGGGTTACGGAGTAAGTGGGGATTTTTGGATAGGTATATATGAGTATAAAAACCAGGCATCTTTAATGATGGCTCTAGCTGCCATTCTTTTTCTCATCAAAGCCCTCAATCAGAAGCAAAAACCTTGGATATTTTGGATTTTGTTTAGCATGGCGCTGGTTCAGCTTGTGTTAACCCAGGGCAAAACTTGTTACGCCATATTTGCCAACTCGCTATGCTTGTTACCTCTCTATAATTCGGCGAAACAAAAGCACTATAAAATGCGAATGTTCTTCATTCTGATCATCTCTCTAGCACTTGGAATTTCAACTGTTCTACTCATTAATAACCTAGAGTTCATCATTGTGGATACTTTAGGAAAAAGTATGGACTTTAATGGACGCACAGAAATATGGACTTTAGTTATGGATAAGGTATATGAACGACCGTGGCTTGGTTATGGAGCTGGCGGTTTTTGGACGTCTAAGCATGCTTTGTACGTTATTCATAATACCTGGGCAGGAGGCGATGGAGAAATTGGCATTAGTCCAGGAAAAGCTCTCTTTAATGCTCATAGCGGTTATTTAGATCTTTTAGCTCAATATGGATTCATTGGATGTGGTTTACTTCTAGTTAGTTTGGTAACGATTCTCTTAAGAATAGTGGCTGTCTCAGCCTCAACCGCAGCCATCGAAACCTTTTGGATGCTCCAAACCTTAATTGCTCTATTTTCTGTTAATGTGACGGAAAGATTGGGACTTATCCACTATAATACATTATGGACTATCTATGTAGCCATTGCTCTATCAACGGCTCTTGAACACAAACGAATTGCCAACACAGTTAAAGGAAATCAATGAAAGTATTAGTTACAGGGTCAAGTGGCTTAATTGGATCGGAAGCGGTTGAGTACTACGATCGCGCAGGTAATCAGGTGATTGGTGTTGATAACAATATGCGGGCAGAGTTCTTTGGTTCTCCAGGCGATACCACTTGGAACCTCAGCCGCCTAAAGGAGATTACCAGCAACTTCCAGCATCATCACCTAGATATCCGCGATCGCTCCGGTGTGTTCAACCTGTTCCAAACTCACCCCTTTGACTTAATTATCCACTGCGCCGCGCAGCCTTCCCACGACAAAGCTTGTCAAATTCCTCTGTTGGACTTTGAAGTCAACGCTTTGGGGACAGTAAATCTCCTGGAAGCAACCCGCCAGTTTTGCCCGGAATCCGTGTTTATCCACATGAGTACCAACAAGGTTTATGGGGATGCGCCCAATGAATTACCGTTGATTGAGCAGGAAAAACGGTATGATTACGCCAAACCAGAAGATTATCATGGTATTTCTGAAGAATGCCGGATTGACCGTTGCCTCCACTCTCTGTTTGGTGCATCCAAAACATCTGCTGATGTCGTGGCACAAGAATATGGTCGCTACTTTGGCATAAATGTGGGTATCTTTCGCGGCGGTTGTCTCACGGGTCCCTCCCACTCTGGGGTAGAACTCCATGGTTTCCTTTCCTACTTAGTCAAAGTCGCTGTGACAGGGGGTACATATAAAGTTTTTGGTTACAAAGGCAAGCAAGTGCGGGATAATATCCATAGCTTTGATGTGATCCAATGCTTTGAGGCATTTCGTCGTAATCCTCGACCCGGAGAGGTGTACAATCTGGGAGGGGGGCGAGACAATAGTGTCTCTGTTCTGGAAGCCTTTGATATCGTTGAAAGTCTGACAGGGAAAACTATGAACTGGACTTATGTAGACCAAAACCGGATTGGGGATCACATCTGTTATATCTCCGATCTAGGCAAACTCAAAGCACACTTTCCGGAATGGAGGATTACTCGCAGTATAACCCAGATTTTTGAAGAAATCGTTGCCGCTGAGGCGGAAAAATATACAACTCAGTAATTAATATGATTGTATTTGTCGTCCCACTCAAAAGTGCAAAAGTTTCAAAATCATGGGATTATGTATCTTCGTTATTTGAAAGATGTTTAAAATCTCTATGTAATCAAACTTTGTCTAGTTTTAAGGTTATAGTTGTTTGTCACGAAAAGCCTAATATAAAATTTAATCATCCCTATGTTACTTACGTTGAAGTTAAATTTACTTCACCTAAGCCAACTGATTATGATGAAAAAAGACTTGACAAGATAAAAAAAGCGGTAAAGGGATTGACTTTAGCTGATGAATTACAGCCATCTCACACAATGGTTGTTGATGCCGATGATTGTGTTAGCAAGCGCTTAGCAGAATTTGTTCATCATAATTCTCAGTGTAACGGCTGGTTTATAGATAAGGGCTATCGATATGATGATGGCAGTGAACATATACTAACTGTCAATAAAAATTTTTACAAACTTTGTGCTACATCCATCATCGTTAGGCGCAATTTGTTGGAGCCGTCTCAGACTTCTAACTTTGAATCGCTGCTTAAACACCAAATAGACCATAGTAAGGCAACAGAAAACCTGGCAAGCCGTGGAAAACCCCTTGAAAGATTACCTTTTACTGGTGCCGTTTACATCAATGTTTCCAATGGAGACAATCTCATGTCTCAAAGGAGTTTTTATAATAAATTAAGTGAAAATCCTAGAATATTTTTGAGCCCTATAAAAAAAAAGTGATCCAAATAATCCAAAATAAACCGATTACAAAAAATATTCGTGATGAATTTAGCCTCTACAATTTAAATTGAATTTAATTCGTAGTAACTTTTCATAAATTAAACACTTAAACTTAAAGTTAGAGTGTAAAGCTATAGTGAGGTTGTTTAACCGGATTTGATATGAGGCAGTGAAATGATTATTCGGAACAGGATTAGGACTCTATAACATGAGTTTCTATCATTTGTTTGGCGGTGGTGATTTGTTTGACGGTGGTAATTTTGACTATAATGATCGGGTTATGCCATTTAATTTCACTTGAATAGACTATGTTCACATTTCGTCAAAGTACACAGGCTTCCTCAGACGATAAGAGAGATGGTGAAGATCAAAAGATTATGCTGTTTGAACTTGACACCAGAGGTCATCACCCAGGCTACGTTCAACATTTGGTTAAATATTGGTGCGAACAAAACTTACCTGGGCATTTGGATGTCCTTGTATCACAAAAGTTTATGCGGCAGCACTTCAATATTGTAGATATAGCTTTGCGTTGCCCTCAGAAGACTATTAAATTTGTGGCAATTACCCCCGAAGAAGAAGCTATGCTTTTTGATAGTGCGAAACTAGAAAATTCATTCACTGGTCGTATTCAGCGTGCCTTTCAAGAGTGGGACTTGCTCCGTAAATATGCAGTAGCATTAGGAACTACCCACTGCCTAATTATGTACCTCGACACTATCCTATTACGCTTTGCGTTAGGAACAAGATTTCCTTGCTCATTTTATGGCATTTATTTCCGACCCATATTTCATTACAATAATTTTGCCAATTATGTGCCTCATAGGAGAGAACGTATTTGGCAATTACGGGATAAAGTTTGCCTATCTCGCATCCTCTCCTATGCCAATTTCAAAACACTTTTTTGCCTAGATTCTTTTGCAGTAGAACATATTAATAAATTGGATAATTATTCTAGATCTGTATATTTGCCTGACCCAGTGCAAATTTATACTTACACTGAATCTCAAGTAGAAGAACTGAAAACTAATTTGGATATTGCTTCCGGCAGAAAAGTCTTTATCTTATTCGGAGTTCTAGGGAGACGTAAAGGAATTTCTCAGCTATTAGAAGCTGTTCAGATGTTACCCCCTAACCTTGCCCATAAATTTTGTATTTTACTAATAGGTCCCATAGGGCTTGAGGAAAAAGAACTGCTTCATACTCGAATTGCAGAGATTTCTCAGTCTCTGCCTGTGCAAATCATTTGTCGTCATGAGTTTGTTACCGATCAGGAAATTCAACCTTATTTCCAAATAGCAGATGTTGTCTTAGCCCCATACCAGCGTCATATTGGCATGAGTGCAATTTTGGTGCGTGCCGCTGCCGCACAAAAACCTGTGTTAGTCTCAGATTTTGGACTGATGGGAGAAATGGTTCGTCGCTACAAGCTAGGTTTAGCCGTTGACTCAACTGTACCCAGTGAAATTACTAAAGGATTCGAGCGGTTTATGCTTGAATCATCAGAAACTTTGTGCGATTATATTAAAATGAAACAGTTTGCCGAGCAAAATACGGCTGAGCAATATGCAAAGATAATCTTTTGTCATCTACAAGCTCAGTCTCTTTAATTAATGGGAGCATCCCATTTTGGAAACACCATTCCCAAAAGCAACGATATTTCAATGGTTTCAACCCTCTAGAAAGAGCTGACGCGCAAAATTGCGATGCTCCCTAATTAATGCCTTGGAGCAAGACATAAAAGTTAATTAATATCTTTTGATGAATTAGATTTATGGAGTATATGTAAACAATTATGAAAATTCTTTTTTTAACTACAGTTTTGCCGCGAAAGAAACGCATGGGTAGCGAGGTTGCCTCACAGTGCTTTATTGAGGGTCTCAACCAAAACGGCTATCAAGTTTCGGTCGTCGGATATATGCGAAAAGATGATGTCTTTGAGCTTACCCCAAAAGAAGTATTAGTAGGTCAACGATATATAGAGACAAAAAAAGCGAAATATTACCCACTTATTTGGTTAATCATAAGTTTTTTTAAAAGACTTCCCTATTCATCAGCAAAATATTATTCTAACTCCTATATAAGACTATTAAAAACGTTATTAAATTCTGATGAATATGATGTTGTTATCATCGATCATCCTCAAATCGGTTGGCTAGAGCATTTTCTAAACAATCCTGTAAAAATTATAATGATTGCTCACAACATTGAACAGGAAATTTATTTGCATAGCTTTAAAAATGCCAGCAACTTTATCTCAAAGTTGATTTATAGACGAGAAGCTTATTTAATCAAGGAAATGGAAGATAAACTTGCAACTACAGCTAAGCAAGTTTGGGTTCTAACACAACATGATGCAAAGTATTTTTCTAAGATTGAGGGAGTCGGTGCAGTTAAACTATTTGACTTACCTCCTGGCTTAGAAAAATTCCCCGAAAAACCGATAAAAAAAGACTTTGATATTGCCATCATCGGTAGCTGGGCATGGAAGGCGAATGAAGAGGGACTTCGATGGTTTCTGCAAAGTGTTTATCCTGACTTGCCTGTTCACTTGTCAATTCATGTTGCTGGTAGGGGTGCTGAGTGGATAACTGAAAAATACCCCAACATTCATTATCGGGGCTTTGTCCCGAATGCACAGGAGTTCCTGGCACAAGCAAAAGTTGTAGCAATTCCCATCCTCAATGGTGGTGGCATACAGATTAAAACCCTAGATGCCATTGCCTCAGGCTCAGAAATTGTCGCCACTCCAGTGGCTCTACGGGGAATTTCTCACCCTCCAAAAACAGTGCATTTTGCTGAAGAGCCCAAGGATTTCGCGAATCTATTAGTTTCTGCGATCGCTTCTCCATTTATTCAGCAAGCTTTTGACGAGGCACGAACTTGGTATGAGGATCGGCGAAATAAATTTATCAATGATATAGCGTTTTCGTTTGAGATGTGGAAATCACAGGGGTAAACAAAGGAGTTTTTTATATGAATGTAAAAAGTTTTGATGAAGTTGTTCTACTTCAAACCAGATTTCACAAGGTAACCGTTCAAGAGTTAATAGAGTATGTAGTTAAAAATGCCAAAATTGAAAAAAAGACAATTGTCGGCAATGTCAACGTCCGGGCGATGAACTTTGCTTATGAGTTGCCTTGGTATCGAGATTTTTTAAATAACGCTGACCTAGTTTTCTGCGATGGATTTGGCGTTTTATTGGGGGCAAACCTACAGGGTTACTCTCTTCAATCCATACATCGCATGACTTGTCCTGACTACATTGAAAACTTAGCATTGGCTTGTGAACAACAAGATGTCTCTATGTTTCTGCTTGCAGGCAAACCCGGTGTAGTAGATCAAGCTATAGCGAAATTAACAGCGATTGCACCTAATTTAAAAATACAAGGACACCATGGTTATTTTGATAAATCTGGTGCAGAAAACGATTCTGTGATTAGCCAAATTAATAAATTTAAACCAGGAATTTTGTATGTAGGTTTTGGAATGCCATCCCAGGAACGTTGGATTTTGGACAATATAAATCAGATAGAAGCTCGCGTGTTTTTACCTCTAGGTGCATGTCTTGATTTTTACACAGGCAGCGTATATCGGGGATCGCTTTGGCTGACTGATCGGGGCCTGGAATGGTTATCGCGATTAATTACTGAACCAAGACGTTTATGGAAACGTTATTTAATTGGAAACTCGCTGTTTTTTTATCGTGTTTTTGCCCAAACAAAACCTGACAAATGACAAATGACGCTCTCTGCACTTAACTGTTATTGTCCTTACCTACTGTTCTGTGTTCTCTAATGTAATCTATTAACAACCTTGTCCTATAATTAACACCTTCTTTAGTTAATTGATACGAAGTATTAAACATTAAAACATTTGACATGACAAATTCCTCAGGTGTCCCCAATAACACAAATTTTTTTTTCTTTAAATCAGTTTCAACTCTTGAAATTTGTTGCCTATTTTTTTCAAATGCGGATAATTGGTAACCCGGAAATGAAACCCACATTATGGCTCCTTTTTTTAATAGCTTTTGTTCAAATTCATACAATTCATTTACGACCGACATATTAAATGGCTGTAAGGATTCAGGTCTGTTTTTAGCTCATCAATCAGCCTGGGTGTACGAGCCTTTCCAAAGTAACGTGGGAAAGGAAATTCAGTCACATCGGCGAGTGCGCCCAGGCTCTTTTCCCCAAATAGGTCTTGCCTGAGACAGTTTGATGGATGATGGGTCGGAATGGAGCCTGGGCTTGCCAGTGTCCAACCTAGTCGAGTTTAATCGGGAACACAGACAACTGGGTTTCAAGGGACAGGTTCAGGCAATAATGATAGAGATTGCCCCGACTCGGTTTGAGCAATCAAAGAAAGAGGTAGAGTCTTGAGTGTGACGCCATTGTCGATGCTGGGCAAAGGCTTCCTCAATCAGTTCAATGAACCCTTGCCCTAAAGCTGGATTATTGCCATGGCTCAATTTCACGACACACCAGTAATGCTTGCAATTTCACACTCAAGTCTTGTCCGGGCACGATGTCTTTTGACCAAGCTGCCCCTGTGAGCTGACCACAACAGGCACAACGGCAGGTTTGCCTCTGGTATTCCACTATTTCAATCGGACGCGCTACCAGTTGGGCCACCTGCTGGCGCTGCACTGATACTGGATTTTCCTCAAATTCTACACAGCCACAGCTCGTACATTTTTGGGGTTTGAGAATGGAGTATCTATCGACTCGCCCAAAACCTTTCCGGGTCTTACCTGGGTGACCTGGTTGTCCTCCTGGCTTTCGTTTCGGTTTGTCGCTCTTTGCGCCAGCACTGTTGTCCCCACTACTGTTACTCTTGTCGCCAGCGCTCTTGTCCCTCGGCTGTTTTGGTTTTTCCGGTTTGAGAAGCAAGTCCGTTGAAGGGGGCTTTGAACTTGCTTGACTATCAAGTTTCTGGATAGCTTTGAGCCTATATATCTCTTGTTGCAATTTCTCAATTACGAGCTGTTGCGGCACGCCTTTAACCAACGAGTTCTTCGGTGGGCAACTGTTTGAGTTGGTTTGGGTCAAGCCATTACTCTGACAAGCATAAGTAGTCGGACATAAATACCATTATATTAGAATATGTAAAATCATTGTAACTTTATGACCATAATAGTTTGCAAAACCTTACAAAACCTTACATATCATCAAAAACTTTTTAGTACGGTGTAGTACAGTGACAATGAGATAGTGCTTTTCTCCTCTTGAAAAGGGTGTATCACATTGAGTCTGAAAACGCTGTCATTCTAGCCTAAATGTCAATCTCATGAAGTTTCCATAAAGTTATGGTAAAGTTTACCTAGCTTTTATGTAAAAACTTCATGAACTTCTCAACTTAGCATAGATCTGTTATTTATAGTTGTATTGGATAACTCGCAAAATTGGAGTAAAACTTTGAGTCAAACTATCACAGTTACCAATCTTGCCGACAGCTACTATCACGAGCCATTAGTTCCTGGGTCTTTGAGAGACGCGATAGAGACGGCTAATCCAGGTGATACGATTCAATTCTCTCCAAGTCTTGCCCAGGAAACGATTATCCTGGAGCGGCGGCTAGAGATTGAAAAAGACTTAACCATTGATGGTGCTGATGCTCCAGGGTTAAGGATTAGCGGCAATCGCAAACCTCACATTTTCCTATTATCTGAAGCCGCGACAGATGTGACGTTCCGGAATCTCACCTTAGTCGATGCCAAATCCGAAGTTGCCGGTGGAGCCATTTGGTCAGTCATTCCCAATGTCAAAATTACCGTAGAAAATAGTCAGTTTTACAACAACATTGCGGGACAAGGACCTGCCATTTGGGCAAAAGAAGGCGCTGATGTCACAGTTATTAACAGCAAATTTGAAGGGAATCAGGCAACTACTGATGTCGATAGTGCTGGTGGCGCAATTAGTGTATTTGACAAAAGTAAACTAACCGTTAAAGGCAGTGAGTTTACCAACAACAAGGGATTTGCGGGTGGGGCAATTACCACCATTTTTACTCCTCTAACCATAGAAGACTCCATTTTCCGTAATAATGAGAGCCGCAGTTGGGGTGGGGCGGTGAACAACGATGGTGCCAGTGTTCCATTTCAAGAGCGGTATTACGGTGGCGATTTACCCAGGGACAGGGAGGGTGGTGAAACGATTATTCGCAACACCGTTTTTGACGGCAACCGATCTGTTTTTGAAGGAGGTGGATTAGCTTTATATGGTTATGACCAAGACTACATAACGATTGAAGATAGCACATTTATTAATAACGAGGTCATTCAGAACCAAGAGGGAAAAGCCAATGGGGGTGGGCTGCGAGTTGGTGGTTTTGTAACAATTAAAAACACAACCGTTGCCAACAATCGCTCTCACGAAGAGGGAGGTGGCTTATGGTATCAAGGAGAAGTGCCAGTCTCGATTACGAACAGTACCTTTTCCGGGAACCAGGCAAAGGATGAAAATGGCGAAGGATTGGGCGGTGGGATTTATAGTGGACAATGGGGTTCACAGACTAATATTATTAACACCACGTTTGCGAATAATTACGCTGGCACTGAGGCGGGGGCAATTTATGCGACTAGCAAACTTCACACCCTGACGAATACGATTTTTTATAATAATACTGCCGGGAATAAGTCTCAGATTAAGCAACAGACTAACATTGAATTAATCGATGGCGGGAACAATCTCCAATATCCTGGTATTCTCACCGATAATCCCGATGACGTCAACGTAACCGCAGATATTCAAATCGCTGATCCCCGTCTGGGAGATTTACAAGAGATTGATGGTCGCTTAGTCCATCCTTTACTGGAAGGGAGTCCGGCGATTAATGCAGGGACTAAAAAGAATGCCCCCAAAACAGATCAACGGGGTTTACCACGGGATGACCAGTATGATATTGGCGCTTTTGAATTTGCCCCAACTCCAGTTCCTTCACGGGATGAGGATACCGCGACTGATGGTTCAAATAGCGGCGAGGATAATACCACTGAACCTACTCCTGTCACACCAGTGCTTAATCAGACTGCCAATGATACCCTCCAGATTACAGGTAACTCTGAATCAGCCCAATTGCAATTTACTTTAACTGATAACCGCTCGAATTTTGTTAATGAAATTGGTATTTTTTACCTAGATGATGAACAAGGTCGAGTCAATGGCATTGCACCTGGAGAGGATGGCTATCTCAACGCTGTCTTTTCCCAACCACAAGTTATTGTCTCCACGCTTCCCGACAGCCCCTTTCCAGAACTCAATCTCACTCGTCAATTGACCGTTGACGTGGGTTCACGCATTGGCTTTTACTTTGTCAGAAACAGCACCACTGATACAGTTCTGGCAGATTTAGCCACAGGACAAACACCGTCCAATGTGTTCTTTGCTTTCCCAGAAGCTAATCCAGATGGTTTTGACTATGGACAGGTATCCCAACAGGATGATGGCAGGTTTATCCTGCAATGGCAAGAGGTGCAGGGTGGAGGCAATACTGATTTTAATGACCTAGTTTTAGCCGTTGAACTATCCGACACCCTTCCCTCCCTAGGAACGACGTTCCAAGGACAGCCAGAAGGGGAACTGATTGACTTGACCGGAGTAACCAATACTGTATCGGCTGAATTTGTGGTTAATCGGGAAGCGGCTTATGATAATTCTTTTGGCTTGTATATTGTTGATGATGTTACAGGTTACATTGGCAATCTCGCTCCCGGTGACCCCGGTTATGCAGAGGCGGCGATTAGTCAGCGATTAGATATTGAGGCAAATACGTTGCCCGGAGATGTCATTGTCGCTCCCTTTCTGATTGCCCGTGGAACCCCAGAGGAGTTTCTGGCAGAGAATCCGGACAATCAGCCCAATGCAGACCCCTTAGCCTATTTTACCTATTCCAGCGCAAATCCGGATCGGATTGACCACGTCCGTTTGCTGGGAGACAACACCTTTGCGTTTGAAGATTTATTCGGCGGTGGTGATTTTGACTATAATGATCTAGTTGTGCAGGTTAATTTTACTTAACAAATCCGAAACCTTATATCAATCAATCTTTTTAGGCGTATTGACAGTTGCTTAATTTCAAGTCAATCTGGCAAAATTACTTAAAACCCTTGCACACCAGATCAGGTAGATGTACCGAAAAGTTGAGAATGCCCCCAGGCAAGGGTAAGATTGTGAACAGCCATTTGAGGGAAAGTTAGCACAGGAGAACCATTTTGTAATCATTGCGGCTTTGGTTCCTTGGGATGAATTTCAGCAGGAATATGCCCAAAACTTTTCTATTTTATAGGAAAATGGCTGCGCCAGACCTACAGACTGTTGAAATATAATTTTGCCATGACTAAAAATGCGAATAAAAAACATATAAAAAACAGAGGTATTTATAATAATTTGTTAAAATCATTAATCATTATTTTGTTGCTTTTAGGTGTATTTTTTCGTTTAGTGAATCTTGATCGCAAAATATATTATGGTGACGAAATATATACATCATTACGAATTTCTGGCTACACCTATTTAGAAATGAACCAGGAACTCCGGAATGGTTCTGTCGTTAGCCCCAAAGATTTGCAAAAGTACCAATTCCCTAATCGAGAAAAAAATGTTGTAAATACCATCAATGGTTTAGCCCTGGAAGAATCTCAGGTTACACCACTCTATTTTATACTCGCACGGTTTTGGGTACAGTGGTTTGGTAATTCCATAACTGTGACGAGAAGTTTCTCAGCCTTCATCAGTCTTCTAGCATTTCCAGGTATATATTTGCTCTGCAAAGAATTGTTTGCGTCGCCGCTAATCGGATGGATTGCTATGGCACTGATTGCGGTTTCACCTGCTCATGTAATCTATGCACAAGTCGCCCGATTTTACAGTTTATGGATTTTACTCATCTTACTATCAAGCGTTGCTCTACTAAGATCGATACGAGTGAAAACCAAGATTAGTTGGGGTATTTATTCAGTAACCGTAGCATTAGGACTTTACACTCAATTATTCTTTGGCTTAGTTGCAATTGGACAGGGAATTTATGTCGCAGTAATCGAACATTTCCGGTTCAGTCGAACATTAATCTCTTACCTACTCGCATCTCTGGTAGGACTGATAACGTTCTTTCCCTGGATCTTACTCATATTTACCAGTCCTAATCCGGAAACAGTCAGTTGGACACAGACTCAGCAAACACGATTAACAATAGCAATCAGATGGGCTGGTATTGTCAGTCGTACTTTTCTAGATATAGGAATGAGTCCAAGTAGTACATTGATACTTAAGCTGGCATTAGCTCCTTTGATTTTAATTGTGTTAGCTTTAATTGTTTACTCGATTTATTTTATTTGTCGAAGTAATCCCAAGCGGGTTTGGTTATTTATTTTAACATTAATTAGTTCGGTAGGACTTCCATTAATTCTAGAAGATTTGATTTTTCAAAAACGCTACGGTACGACCAGATATATCCTGCCCTCCATCTTAGGTATCCATCTAGCTGTGGCTTACTTAATTTCTACGAAACTCAAAGATAATTCTAGTCAATTACGGCAGAAAAATCCGTGGATAATTTTAGCCTCAATGCTAACGTTGATGGGAGTAATATCTTGTACAATTAGCTCTCAATCCGAAATTTGGTGGAATAATAGTCCAGAAAAAAACCAATATATTCTCCCAGCCTCTAGTTTAGTGAATAAATCTCCTCAACCACTGGTGATCAGCGATGAGGAACTGATAGATATCCAAATACTTGGTTATCGACTGGAACCAAAAGTACGACTTTTGTTGGTAGAAAAACCAAACATACCAGATATTCCCAGAGGTTTTAATGATGTGTTTTTATTCGAAGCCTCTGAATCATTAAGAGCTGGACTAAGTAAAAAATATAATACACAGATCAAACAGATTTACCCCCCTCTCTGGAAACTACAACATCATACTATAGCAGGTCGCGCTGGTGTATTTACAAATCCCGTACCTGAAACTGAGTCCAGATGAGATGTTCGTAAAAACAAAGTGTAACTAGACCAGCGCGAAGCGCTATATCTATTAATATTTCGCTCTTTATCAGGACTTTGCTAGTGAACGTTACAAAAGAACGCTCAAAGCAAATAAAAGCGTTAGCGTATCCAAAGTATTTCGGTCAATAAGAGAGCAAAATATTAAATTCGCCAGCAGTATCCTGATCAGGAGCTGTTGGCGATGGAAAACTTAATAAGCTCCCTCATGGAAAAACACGACTCTCACCGTCTCAAACAAAATCCGAATATCCAGCGACAGTGACCAATTCTGAATATACGTCATATCAAACCGAAACACATCCTCAGAATCCTTCACATTGGACCGACCTGAAATCTGCCACAACCCAGTGATTCCGGGCAACACCTCATGGCGTATCTGATGATGTTCCTCAAACCGTTCCACATCCCGTAACGGTAATGGACGTGGACCAACCAAACTCATTTGCCCGAACAACACATTAAATAACTGAGGTAACTCATCCAAGCTATACCGCCGCAAAAACAGACCTACGCGAGTAATCCGGGGATCATCTTTCAGCTTAAACAACACCCCTCCAGGCATCTCATTTTTTGCTTCTAACTCCCGTTGCAATTCTGCCGCATTGGCAACCATGGTGCGGAACTTCCACACCTTGAAGTGTTCTCCTTTCAACCCTCCCCGTTCTTGCTGATAAAATACAGATCCTGGAGAATCTAACTTAATTGCCAGCGCTATCCCTAACATCAGTGGACTAATGAGCAGCAAAATCACCACTGACGCTATCAAATCAAAACAACGCTTAATCCAAAAATCCCCACCAATAATCGGCGGAGTCCGAAATCGAATCGTGGTCAATCCATCAATCATTTTAATTTCCGACCACTGGCTGGGAAGCTCTAACCGAATTGGTAGAACTCGTAAATCAATCCCCGCATCTCTCAATTGCCAAAACAGAAAAATGGGGTTTGTAACCGATTGCCAGGAACAAATAAACACTTCATCAATTCCTGAATTTTGCAGCATTTTCAACGTCTGTTGCCATTGTTCAGGATTGTTCCTTACGGATAGATCAGCTTCTCCCTGAATCTTGAATTGATCAAATTGCTCGAGCCGCTGTCGTGCTTTTTCCAGATCCTCTGGATTTCCCAGCAAGAAAACCGTTTGACGTAATTTGCCACCGCGACGTAAGGAGACAATGATGCTATGAATCAGAAATCGTTCGCTAAAGACCAAAATGAGAGAAAAAATCCAAGCCAGCAAAAATGTGGAGCGGTGTAGGACTAATTCCGGTTCATAGATAAACGCGACATTCAAAATAATAATTTGACCCAGAGTTAGCGCTTTGATCAAATTCAAGAAACTACGCCGTCTATCATCGGTACTATAGAGTCCTGATGCAGCTAAAATTCCCAGGTATAAGGTAACTATTAGTAATAGTAAGCCCTGTGACTGGTGAAAGATATCCCCTAGCTGATTAAAAGCATGAATCGGTTGCCCTAAGTAATCAGCTAAGAGCCATGCCAAACATAGCATAGTACTATCCAGAAAAACTAAGACGAGTACTCGTAACCAGTTAATGTAAATACCTTGTCGTAGCTTGGCAATTAGAGGTGCACGGAGATCGAAATGCCTCATTTGAGGAGCTTGTAGAAGTTTAGGCTCCTCTAAACATTTCATTTTCTGATTTTGATTCATGGTGTTTACCATGATTACGATACCTCTCTTATTTGGAAACACACTATAGCAACCCTAAAGAGGATGGAACCAATGAAAATCCTGAAGCCTAGGTATAGCAAGGATTTCATTTAAAAAAATTGCCACACCCCATACCAATTTAGAATCGCTATATAACTGTCTTGTATCATGGAAATTTTACGATAGGAGTATTCGTGACAATTTTTAACGAAATGAGTGGGGGTTTGGTTACCAAACCCCTACGGCGTGGTATTGACCCTAGATTATAATAAGCTTCTGGATATTGGGGGCTGATTGTGATGGCTTGCTCAAATGCGGCTTTCGCCTGATCAAGCTGCCCCTGTCGCAGATAAACCAGTCCCAAATGATACGCAGGTTGGTTCTGGTGCATTGCTGCTCAACTGCATCGCTTTCTGGAACGCCGCGATCGCAACTATTATGGTGTGGGGTTTACAGCTCCCCCAAACTCCTCGGTTCGTTAAAGATAACATAACCCATGTTTAATTCTTGGCTGGGCAGTTCTAAGTTAACCCCTTTCCCTTGCAAGAGGTTGCGCCAGTCTTTATCCGTAACCTGGGGTGAGTTAGCCAAACGAAGATTAGCTACATGAGTTAACGCATCAAACCAAATTCGATTGGCGACATAAACCTGATCTTCGCGGGGTTTAGCAGTATTGAGTTGACGTTCTAGAGTGGGAGTTAAAGGAATTCGCTGTATCCATCCTTGGGCAAAAACTGGACTAGCAGATTTGTCGCGATCGCAATACAGTGTAAAGTACCAGCGATACCAGTTACCAATTTTGAGCGGTGCTTGAGTATCCGGAATGCTGAGGCGAACCAAACCCGGTGTTTGGGGTAACTGAAACGGAAGTCGATAGACATCATTACCCGCTTCATCCTGCAATACAAATTCTCCCACAGGAGCTTGTTCAGGAGAATAAGGAACATAAAACCACAATGTCGGGTGTGCTTCAAGAGTCTTTCCCCAGTTCGATTCAGGCACTAAAGCGGTTAGGGGAAAATCCATCGGGGGACACTTGCTACGACTTCCGCCTCCGCTGCGATTTCCACTTCTACCATCAGATTGAAAGTCCACATTATCGTCATTCTGATTATTCTCCTGGGCAAACACACCAGCCATGAGTAGTGCCGGAATGCGAGGAGACTCGGAGGTTAAACTGGAGGGAATATAGTTCCAACTTATACTGTAGGCTAATGGAATTAACCAGTGTTTAATATTCATACAGATCGGCAGAAATAAAATATCCCGACAATGGCGAAAGCAACTATCGACGGCACCAACGGTAACCAAAGTCCGGTTTGCCACAGGAAAACAAAGCCGCATCCCCCCAGTGCGGCTAACGTCACACCCCCAGCTGCGATGAGATAGAGTCGCCCCTGATGCCATCCTCCCATGCATACACCTGGGATTCCAGACCAAGCCCAAACCCAAAGCACATCACCCCACTGTGGAAACCACCATACCACAGGTCGCTGATTTAATACCGCACTGATGATGTGACTCACCATCTGCGCCTGGATTTCCACCCCGGAGAGTTCTTGAATCGGCTCAAACGCGGCACTGTAGGGAGTAAGATGATAGTCTCCATAGCTGTTATCGATTGTACCAATTAGTACAATGCGATCGCGGATTAAGGTTGCCAATTCCCCATCTTTTGACCCGTTTAAAATCTGCTGTAGAGGTACTTTTGGGGCAATTCTCTGTGTTGCACGGTAATTCAGCAACACTTCAAAGCCACCGGAATCCAGATTATGATAGCCTCCCCTGTGGCGTTCCGATTTGGGGAAGATACGGGTGCCGATTTGAAACCGGGTGCGGGAAAGCCGTTTAAATTCTATATCCTGTGACCCTAAATAGTGACGGGCAATCTGAAAACTAAAGGATTGCTGAGTCTGACAGTGGGTTCCCGCCGCCATGCCAAAAATTTGGCGTCGGATGACTAAATCTGGATCATTGGGTAAATCACTAAACCCTACCTGCTGCACCCGAACGCCTGATGGCGGGGGGATTTCCGGGGATGTTCTTACACCTCCCCCGATTTGGCAAATGTCGATAAATCGCTGATCTCGCTCACGAATTGCTTGTTTGGCGGCGTCAGGATCTAATCTGAACGCCACCGGATCACGATAAATGTCTAAACCAATGACGGCGGGTTGGTGGGGTTTAATTTTGTCCAAGAGGTTGACTAACGCCCGATCCGCCAGTGATCCTTGGCGTTTCATTCCCTGTTGATCTTGATATTGAATATCGGCGGCGTCTATGGTAATAATCAGTAGGCGCTCATCGGGTAGTTCTGTCGGGCGCATTCGCATTAGAGCATCAAACACCCACAGTTCTGAAGATTGCAGGAACCCCAGCCACCGCACTCCCATCACCAACCCTGTCGCGATCGCACTGCTTAAGAGGAGAGTTTGCCAATGGGGGCGTCTGGCTCCCATGATAGAAGGTTTAGGGGCAGGTTTTGGCTGTTGCCGCCAATTCTGCCAAGTGGGTGCGATCGGTGTCGGCGTTTGCACAATGATCGGTAACCAGCTTGCACCGGGAAATTCCCCCTCTAATCCTTGCAATCGTTCCCGCGCTTTCCGTACCGCTAAATCGAAGCATCGCCCCCCAGCAAACTCGATCAGAAAGTATTTCAGGAAGGCTTGAGCTACATTATCCGGCACCGGTTCGCGCATGACAATAATGTGGGGAATCTGTAGATCCGACAGTTGTCGCGCTAATCCCAACCCATCACAGGAATTAAAAATTGCTAATTGTAACCCCCCCGCGATCGCTTCATTGAGGGCGTATTTTAATTGAGGAATAGTTAAACGCTCATGGGGGTTAATATAAATCTCCCCGGAATCGCCATCCCCTTGGCTAGAACTATGTCCGGCAAAAAATAGAATTGTCCATCCCTGGTGATGCCAAAGCTGTTCATTTAACTCCTGTCGGCGGGGTTCCACTAAAAAGACGGTTTCGGCACCATCCAGACTGGCAAGGTATTGCCGATCCACGTCAATATCAAGTCCCGTTGCATCGCCGAGAATTGCCAATATTCTCACAGTTTTAGTTGGCGTTTGAGTCGTTTTTATCGGTTCAACGTTGAGAGGACTCAATGATACTTCGGCGTGGGGATAATCCCGAAAAAATCGCCAGGTATACCAGGGTAATTTTCTCAGGTTACTGTCTTCGGTTTGAATAATGACGCGAATGTCTTGATTCGGGGTAAATTGCTGATAAAGTTGACGGCATATCGGACTAAAGTCTGGGGAATCGAGCCAGGTATCTATCTGCTGTTGTAATTCCTGACAAACCTCAGCAAAATCCGTTTCGCCAACGTGAGTTACATCAGTATCATCAATTTGGATATCTTCATCGATATCAATGGGTTGAGGATGAGAGCGATGGATAATGAACGAACGAGCCTGATAGAGTAAATCGTAGAGTAATTGCCAGTGGCGGTAAAGTTCCACCAGATGAGGTGCGGCGGGTAAACTGCCGATTACCTGCCGATTTTGGGGTTGATCTTGTACCTGTAACTGAGCCGTTACCCAGGCAAAGCCATTGTACAAGTCTCCTCGTCCTAGGTTCAAGATCACGAAATTATTCATCAGTAGCAAATGATGCGATCTCGTTGCCTCTAATCGGTGATTCTGTGGACAAAGGTTGAAAACTAGGCATCTCTAAAGTGTTGGTATTGGTTGTCAATTACTGTCCACTGTTCGACGGATCGCAAAATCTTCGGTAATGCTAAATTCACCCAGCGCCACCCGAATGCTGAACTGTTTCCCGACGGGACAGGTGAATCGTTTGAGTTGAATTAAATTATCGTGTATTCGGGCTTGGTATTCCTGAAGTATAGCACCCGATTGAGAGAGTAAGGCAACGCGAATATTAGGTGGCAAGATAGGGGTTTCTCCCACCGGATACAGTTGTACCCGAACACCGACTCGTTCGTCTGTTTCTCGGGCTAAACCCACCAGCAACGCCACGGATTGATTGTTGAGTTCTATACCCAAATCGATTACCTTAATCCCTTCTACATAAACCTGTCTCTCTTGGTTTTGTTGAGATCGTCTATGTCTAAAACTAACGGCAACTTGAACTGAATCTCGGCTTAAAAAGGCGTCCAGGGATTGCCAACCCGACTCAAAGATATTTTGCCACCATTGTCCTAGATTAATCCGAGGTGGATCAGATTCTGCCACTCTTTTAAATTGTCTTAACCGTCTTTCATATAAGTCTTGACGCCATTGTTCGTTTGTGACAAATGCAGCCCATTGCTCATAAGGAACCGCAAGACGTGGGGCGGAAACGGAGGATTGACTCAGTTGTGCCAATAACCGTTCAGCGGTTTCTTGGGTTAAAGACGGTACTGATTTAACTTGTACATCTTTCGGGAAAACGGGTTCAGGTTGAAGTAACATCAGAGTCAGATCTGGAGTTAAATGTTGTCCTGAAATGTAGTAGGCGCGATCGCTTTCTTCGTATATCCCTCTTTGCTGCAAATTTTGATAGCTAATATATCCCCACAGCCGCATCCAGGATGTATCTGGATTATCCAGGTTTATCTGTACAGCCAGATAATAATCGGCTCTCCAACTGGTAATATCTACCCACTCTTGAGGAACACAAACCTCATCTACATCGGTGCTATCTGTAGGAATAAGCGCCAGTCGAATGTCGCCGAAGTTAATTATAGTACCATTAATGAATTCCCAGAGACTGGGTAAGGATGATTCTATAAAACTATTAATTCGAGTCGATTTGTCGTTCTCTTGTCCTTCTTGACACCATCCCTCCAGCCAAGGAATAAATGCCGTTAAACAGAGTTCATTCAGGTAGGCATTACAACGAGTCATCGCATTAGCATGATTTTGCGATCGCTGCCAAGCTTCTTGTTGTTGTTTCTCTGAAAGATTTAACCAAATCTGATTGGGATACGTCCGAGATAATTCCAGTAAATTAAACATTATACTGCTCTCCACTATGAAGTTCATTTAAATCTAAACAATACAACTGGTTTAGCCAAGTTTCAACAGCTTGACTAATCTGGTCTTTTTCCGGATCTAGAGAAATCCCATACGTTCCATAACTCCACTGGAGTAAAGCCTGCTGTAATTGCTGCTTGGCTTGGTTAATGGCTTGACTTACGTTTTCTTTAGGCAGAAGTCGAGCAATTTTTTCTTCAGGCATTCTATGAGCATACCGCATTTTCATAATTTTTCGGGATTTAATTTCCGAGAAAGCCGTCACGAGTTGGTCAGATATAACTTGCTTATAGTGGTTTTTGATTAATTGCTCAATATAACTTATCTTGAGTTGATTGAGTGTTTCAATAGCAGCTATTTCTAAATTATGCCGAATGAGGTTTAATTTTTTCTCAATTGTATCGCTGGACTCATTCTCTAAATAATCAACAATAGTATCAATGCTATATTTTTGACCATAGCGCAGTTTAAGAAGCAATTGTAAATGGGGAGCTAGAGATTCAATCGCAACCATTAAAGCTTTATCAACTTCCTGACTTTGATTAGGATTAGCAAATCTCTTGGACAAAAACTCTGTTACATAGTTTTGACTCCAAACATCCAAATCATTATCTAACTGAGTCCGAATCAGACTATCCATTTGAGTTAACAGGGGAGATTTGTAAGTGTTGGCGATATAACGAGCCACTGTTCCCTGATTGACTCCCACTTTCTTAGCAAACTGAGCTTGAACTAACAGGGAAAGTTCGTGAGGATAGCACAAAGGCATAACCGCCTTACGGAATTGCAGAGGAATTTTACTCCGAATTTTGTCTAGATTTTGCTCAATACGCTGAAGTTGTGCCTGTAAACTGGGAGTAATTTGATTAATAAATTCAGCAGAATATTGGGCAGACTCCAACGTTTGCCAAGGATTAACCGACTGATCATAGTGTTTTTCATAGCTATCGGCATCCCTAGACAGTTCCACCAGTTTTTGAGAGTTGCGTAACGCCTGGATACAGGTATTCATCCACTGTTGAATCATCTGTGCCGTTACGTTTGAGCCAGACGAAACTTGTAAAGGAGCATCAGCAAGGAATCGATTAATATTATACTCTCTAGCCGTTTCCTCAAAATCCGTCTGTTCAGGTTGAACCCACGTTCTGCTTTTTCTTTGACTCGGATGATAAAGCCGATTATTTTTATAGATAGGAACGAAATAGTGCCAAGCAAAGCAATAGTGAGACACCAGGGGTTCAGTTATCCCTTGTCGGAATAAAGCCTCTCTCAATTTTTGCGCGGCATTATTAAATTTGCGGCGACTGGTGAGATCCACATTGCATAAGAGATGCCAGTCGGATTCCCAATTGATTTGCTCTAGAATAATATTCTTGAGTGCGCCTTCACAATAGGTTTTTAAATTAGCGGCATTGCTCGTATTTGCATTATGTCCATGAATAATTTTTTTTAACTGATCGCGATTATAGAGAACGTCAGTCGTCAGGTCAAAAAAATGGAGACACGTCGCTAAAGGAAAGGGAAATTTTCGAGCAAACTGGCGGATAAAATGACAGCGAGAGGCATCCAAATAAGCAACCAGATGGAGATGGGCGAATTGTTGTTCCGATTCAGGTAATGATTCCTGGTTGATGAGACTCCAAAAATAGTCAACATAATCGGAACTGTGCCACTCTGGATGTAACTGAACCAGTTTTTCCATGCGGCGTTTCAGACGCGGCTGAAGCGAGGGTTTGAAGCCGGGATAACCATGGCGGCTGGTTCTCTCGTATAAAATACAGAATTGATTAATAATCTCCTGAGGTTGTCCATTTGACATGGTTACTGGCTCGTGTAGAACGTATAATTATGATAAGCTAGTGTTGCACTAATTTAACTGTATCAGAAATTGCTCCGAGAGAACTTACGCAGCGACTCCAGGTTAGATCGTGCCATGTTTTCCCGTTAACTGCATAAACCGAAAAACTCAACCCTAATAAGGAAGGTGCATCGTTTTAAATCATTAAAGGAGACAAAATGGATCAAAATAATTCTTCGGAAAGCATCATCAGTCTCAAGTTTGAGGCAACTCGACTGGCAGTAATTTCTAAAATTATTGTCTTGATACTTTGGGGAGGTGTATTCGGATACGTTTTCTCAAAAGAGGCGGTCAGAGACTTGGAACAAGCGGAGGCAATTTCAATTGAAAAATGTTCTAAGGAAATATGTATTGAAGAGGTTTTAGCCTATAAAGAGAGCTTATCGGATAACTCCAATAAGCTGGCTGTGAAGCCTGCTTATGCTATTCCGCTCATGACCGTTTCCTTCAGTATTCTATTTGGATCGTATGAGTTACTCGCCCTAATAATCAGACTGGTGCTCAAAAAAATGATTACAGGATTTTCTAATCATTCATAAAACCCAACCCCTAGTCAACACCTTGTGCTTTCACACGCCAGGGTTCTGTGCGATCGCCTGTGAAGTGGGTTAAGCTAAAACGCATTTAAATTGTGTATTCAGGCGTTGCCTGTTGCCTGTTGCCTGTTGCCTTTCAGGGTTTTAGGTATCCTAATTTAAATGCCGAACAGCTTAATAGGAGGAATCGCACGCTCAGATGAGGCTGGTGGGCAGTGCCCACCCTACGGTATATCAAGGGTGGAGGCGATCCCCAAATGCACGCTTTTCAGTGCCATTCAACTTAATAGGGTTGAGTTTATTTCCACTAACCGACTGAACCTTCCTACAACCCATTTCCAATCAGGATAAACGGTGCCCAGTAGTAAGGGTGAGAAAAGCGATTAAAACCCTTTGGTGTGATAGTATCGCTAACGGCTTCTATCCCACTCATCCCCGTGTCTCCACCTTGCGTTCCCATCGCTTTATCGTCACCAGTAATGAGAGCCAGTTGCGCCTGTCGCAGGGCTTCAACTTTGGTGAGATTGTCACTTTGCCAGACTGAATAAAAGGCATTCATCAACCATTGAGTACCGCCATCATCCACCACCCACAACGACGCGATCGCAGCCCTTGCTCCTGCTCGTTCAAGCTGGTATCCTAAACCGAGAATCTCTGCTCCTGTACCTAATTGGTAATCCACTCCCGTTTCACAAGCTGACAGAACCACCAAATCAACACCATTGAGGTTTAAGGTTCGCATCTGTGATACCGTTAGGGGAGTGCCATCACCAAAGAGAATAAATGACTCTTCCGGTGTGCCGACGACAAACGCGCCATGGGTGGCAAAATGAATCACAGTATAATTTCCTAGTTTGGGTATTGTCTCCTCAGGATTGAACGCCGCATCAAAAAGTGTGGTTGTACCGGGAACAGTTTTGGCTAAGGTTTCCACTTCAACGCCAGCATAAGGTAAACCCCCTAATTGAAACCGTTGTCCAGCAACGTTAACATTGTAAAATCCATTGGCAAAAGCAGCGGCTAATAGCTGAATTTTGGGTTGGGGTTTGCGGTTGAGATTCGTTAGGGAAAACGCCGTAATATTATTGATACTATAGCGCTGCACTAGCCATTGTTCTCCGTCGTGTAATGCTGCCAAAGGAATGTAGCGCAGTTGTCCATCGGCAGCATAGATAATGGTTTCGGCGGCGGCAGTAGTTAGGTCATTTTCTAAGGGTTTAATTAGCCAATTGTAGAGTTGCTGGGCTGGAATTTTGGCATTTAATGTCGGATTTTTTAAGGCTCTGCGGAAGTCAAGAATTGTCTGATTGAGTTGCGCTTTAGTGACGGATACGGTGCGGCGAATCGGGGGAGAGTCAGGAGTGGTGAGGATGAGTTCAAGGCGATCCTCAAGAATCAGAGGGTAGAAAAGGACGGCATTTTGGGGCAAATTTCTCAGATTTTCTGGTAAGCCGAGGAGTTTGTCGAGTTCGTCTACTAAATCCGGGGTTCGGGTTCGGGGACTCAGTTGGTCAACCAGTGCCAAGACATCCTCACTATAAATAAAGGTATCAAAATCATCAATAATTTGAGCTTGGGCGTTTACCAGTTGGGTGATGCGCTGTTCATCTTGAGGAGTGAGATTGTTTTTTTGTCGCAGTTTGCTGAGTTCTTGACCCAGGGAAATAGCTTGATCCAGAATCCTTTGGTAGCCATTTTCAATCTGCTGTTCTGGCGGCAAATGTGGCACACCTTGGGCAGTTTCTTCATTTCCGCGTACATTACGGAAATAATCGTCAAGTTCTTGAACTTTGAGTAAATCAAGAACCCGTTGCGCTTCCAGAATACGGTTTTGTTGTAATAATAAATCGGCTAAATGACGATAATCTTCAGTAATAGTTTCAGTGTAGGATTGCTGTTGGTCTTGAGGAAGTCCCTTGATGCTTTCCCGAATGGCTTCTCTAAGGTTAACAGATTGTTTGAAGAAAATAATGGCTAATTCAGGCTGGTTTTGTTTTTCCAGTAAGTAACCTATATTACTCAGCGTTTCTCCAGAGTTCGCTCGCTCACCGATGTCTTGGCTGATGGTTAAAGCTTGCTGGTAATAAGCTAAGGCAGTTTTATCCTCTCCTAACTGAACGTAAGCTTCTCCCATATTGTCGAGAATTACGCCTTTTCCACCCGGAGAGCCTAATTGTTTTTGGATGGCTAAGGCTTGCTGATATAAATCTAGAGCAAATTCGTATTTTCCCTGGTGGCGGTAAACTTGTCCAATATTATTGAGTGTTGCTCCTTCCAGCAATTTTTTCTCAAATTCAACGGTGTTGAGAACGGCTAAGGCTTGCTGATAGAACTCCAACGCTAAGTCGTACTGTCCAAGTTTGGAGTGAACATTACCGATGGCGTTAATAATTCTCACTTCGCCTGATTTGTAGCTACGTTCTTGGGCGATGGCTGAAGCTTTTTGATAGAAGTCTAAGGCTTGGTTGTAGTCGCCTAATTGACTGTAAACTCGCCCAATGTTGTAGTGAATTGCCCCGGTGTTACCCACAACTTGTTCGGGAATGGCTAAGGCTTGCTGATAGAAGTCTAACGCTTTGGCGTACTCTCCCACGTTGCTATAGACTAACCCGATTTGGTTCAGAGTAGTCCCTTCCTCTGCTTTATTGCCATTTTCTTGATGAATAACCAAGACTTGCTGAAATTTTCCCAAGGCTTCTTGATAGTCACCTTTTTGGGAAAGTTGCCTCCCTTCTTGATACAGTCGCACTTCTCGCTTGACGGGGAGTGGCGCTTTATAGAGCAGCGGATCAAGATTTAAAGTAACGGGGAAATTTGGTGTTTTTTCAGTTAATCTATCGCCATTACCCAGGTCATAATCGAAGGCTTGACCCGATTTTATCCGAGTTAATTTAATATTGTTGAACGTTAATCGTACCCAATCTTTTGCGCCCAGTTCTCGGAAAATTGCCAAAGCTTGTTGGTAGTATGGCAATGCGTTATCAATTTTCCCCAAATCGTGATATAGTGCTGCCAAATTATTCAGAGTGACGCCTTCTCCTTTAAGGTTATCCTCGTTCTGAAAAATAGCTCTAGCTTTTTGATAATAGTCTAAGGCTGGCTGATAGTCTTTGAGTTCGTGGTAAAGTGTGCCAAAATTATTCAGAGTAATGCCTTCTTGGTTCCCTAATCCTTGGGAACTGGCTAACGCTTGTTGGTAGTAATCAATTGCTTGCTCATACTCTCCTAGCTTGTGGTAAACGATGCCGAGATTATGGATATGTCCGGCGTGATGAAAACCGCCCATTGGCAGATTCAGTCTCTGTGCTTGCTGGAAGAAATTCAGCGCTTGTTGATACTCCCCTAGCTGGCGATAAACGACTCCCATCCGGTTTAAGGTTGCCCATTGGGACTCCAGTTCGTCAAGTTCTTGAAAAATGGCTAAAGCTTGCTGGAAATAATCGAGTGCTTGCTGATACTGTCCCAGATGATAAGACACTAACCCTGTATTGAATAAGATAGTTGCTCCTTGATTTCGGAAGAGGCTTAAGGATTCATCACCACAATCGCTGATTTCCCCGCGAATTGTTAAAGCTTGTTGGTAGGAATCCAACGCCTGCGAATAGTTTTCTTCGGTTTGGTAGAGTCTTCCTATTGCGTTGAACGCGACACCTTGCCAACTGCGATCGCGACAAGCACTGCTTCCCTGTTTCCCCTCACCGACGTCAGGTGGAATTGCCGCCGCTTGCTGGTAGTAATCCAATGCCAGTTGTTCCTCTCCAAACCTGTCGTAAATTTTGCCGATCTGAAAGAGAGTTAGTCTAGCGCCTGCTCCATCACGAATATCTCGTTGAATTACCAAAGCTCGCTGGTAGGAATCCAACGCCTTTTGATACTCACCCATACTTTGATAGACTAAACCAATTTTTTGCCGACTTGTGCCAACACCGGCTTGGTCGTTAATATCTTGATAAATTAACAATGCTTCCTCAAAGCTGACTAGAGCTTTTCCCAATTGAAAATCGTCATACAGTTCGATACCAGCTTCTAGCCGTTGATCCGCTTCAGCTTTCTGAGTTTCATTAGAAAACGTCTGGGCAACCAACGGCGAGAGTGTGAAGCTAGGGGGTAAGAATAGAGTCGGCAGCGAAAGCAGAAAAATAACAAAGCTGAAGCTAACTAAACCCATGTTCATGGATACGTTCTCGACTAAGGGGAAGTGCAGATTCCATTATTGTAGCTAGATTTTTAGTTGCCCTGTCTTCGCTATAAGCGGAGGGCGATCCGAGCAAATTGAGTGGACGGGTATTGTTCATTAGTGCAAATGGGTTGCCCCTACACGGAGACTACAGGTGTTTCGGCTCATCCATGACGGGTGCGATCGCAGAATTTTTGCCAGTTAACTGCATAAATCGCCAAACTCGATCCTAATAAGCCAGTTATAGGGTTTGAGGCGTTAGACGCACAGCACTTTTATTGGAGTGAGCTGCTTTTGGGTTGTATTACAACACCTTTTCCCAGATAGCTCTGCCAAAGTGCATAAATCAGAAAACGCCACCCTAATAAGCCCAACTGTAAGGGGTCAAACCCGAATACACCAATAAAACTTAAGGAGAAAAAGCATGTCAAACATTGACATCATTCGCGCTTGGAAAGATGAAGAGTATCGCCAGAGCCTGAGTGAAGAGCAGCGATCGCAGTTGCCGGAGAATCCCGCAGGTTCCCTAGAATTGGCGGAGCAGGATATGCAAAACCTTGTTGGTGGTGCATCAACATCTTTGAAGAATGGCTCCCAACCTCTTCAGTTAAGCTTATGGTCGTGGCTTTCCAATTGTAAGAACATTAGCAACGCCATGTCATCAACCTCAACCTGTTGCTGTTACAGCATTCCCTAATTTCACACATCTTCATCCATGCCATTACATGGGTGAGATCATTGAAGCTTAGGGTATTTTGCCATCAGCGGAGCCTTCGCTCATGACATTGGGTGAGCGCTCATTGCTCACCCAACTTGACCAGAAATTACTGTCGCCATGGAGGTATACTATGACGCCATCAGAGGATACAAGCAACTCGACAATCAAAGAAAATCCATTTCCAAAAGTCCCTGTACCTCGCTCCTCAAGTCCATCCACCGCTTGGTATTACGCCCTAACGTTAACAGAACGGATAGTATCGCTGCGTACTTGTGCTGATCATAAACCCAAACATAACATAGATTGGAAATTGGCTGAACGTCGTCTAGAACGCTGGCGTTCCCAATTTTCAGAAAAAACGTTTTTTGAGCAACGTCTAGCACTCGATGGTATTAATGAAAAAGAGTTTTTGCAGTTACTCGGTGAGCCGATAAATGCCGTTCAGTATCGCTGCTCTATCCCTCCCAAATGGGTCAAACATCTTACCCAAGCCTTTGCTCGTCCCATGTCTTTCGATGCAGTAGCGCTACTCAAACAATGGAACAAAAAACCCGAAGTCGGATTTCTTTATGTGATCGAGCCTTTGTTGCGCCAAGGCATTGACAATCTCCGGCAAGGAATTCAGAAGCTAGTCACGGCACACGCTTCCCTACCGTTTGACCCAGACACCATCGAAGCCATACTTTTGGCAAATTGGTCTCAGGAATTACTCCATCTATTAAACCGCACCCTAGTCCTAGAACTCAACGTGGCTCGGTTACAGGGACGGCTCAAAGGGGATACCCCTCAAGAGCGCTTTGAGAGCTTCATTCAGCGGCTACGTCAGCGGGATGTGGCGTTTACCCTCCTCGAAGAATACCCGGTTTTAGCTCGCCAACTCCTGCTCCATATTCATCATCTCAGTTGCTTGAGCCTTGAGTTTATTACTCACCTTTGTCAAGATTGGTATACCCTGCAAACAACTCTAGGAAGCAACAAAACATCGGACAAATTATCCCAGTTAGAGGGGAACTTAGGAGACAAACATCGGGGCGGACGGTCAGTACTCATTGCCACATTCACCTCTGGATGGAAAGTTGTTTATAAACCGAAATCATTAGGCATTGATGTCCATTTTCAGGAACTCTTATCCTGGTTGAACCAACGTGGTAACCACCCAACCTTGCGAACGTTAAACGTTCTCAACCGGGGTGACTACGGATGGGTTGAATTCGTCACAGCACAGGAGTGTAAGACAACGGCTGAACTGGAACGATTCTACGAGCGACAAGGTGCATACCTGGCAATTTTATATGCCTTGGGCGCCACTGATTTTCATTTCGAGAATCTGATTGCAGCGGGAGAACATCCGATACTGTTGGATTTAGAAGCCCTGTTTCATCCCCCCAGAGAACGCAGAGACGAAAACAATACGGAACAACTCGTTGTCAATAGACTCCTCCAGTCAGTATTGAAAGTTGGCTTATTACCCATGCGCCTTTGGTTCGATGCTCAGTCAGAGGGCTTAGATATCAGTGGGTTGGGTGCCACAGCGGGTCAGCTATCTCCTGATCCCCTCCCCTACTGGGAAGGAGCAGGTACAGATCAGATGCAACTCAAACGCAGCCGATTTCCGTTGAAAGCAGGTGATCATCGTCCCCAGTTGCAGGGACAAGAGGTGCGTCTTTTGGATTATATTCCATCCCTGATCAAGGGTTTCACCGCGATGTACCGATTGCTCCTGAACCATCGCGAGCAACTCCTGTGTGACTCAGGATCTCTGGCGGCTTTTCGTGAAGATGAAGTGCGTGTGATTCTGCGTCCAACTCGGTTCTATGGCATGTTACTCCATGAGAGCTTTCATCCAGACGTTTTACGTGACGCCTTAAACCGCGATCGCATGTTTGATCAACTCTGGAGTGAAGTCAAAAATGACTCGGATCTGGTTCGGGTGATTCCTGCGGAGCGAGAGGATCTAGAGCAAGGTGATATTCCGGCATTTTTTACCCATCCCGGTTCACGTCATTTGTGGAGTAGTTCCGGGAAACGGATTGACAACTTTTTTGATGAATCGACCATGTCCTCTCCGGAACGGCGTTTGCGTCAGTTGAGTGATCAGGATCTGGCTCAACAAACCTGGTATATTCGGGCATCGTTAGCAACCACCGTAACTGGAGATGAACGCAAACACGGGTCAGTCTCCCGACCGATAATTTCTCATCCCTCAAATACTAGTGTTGATCAGAATCAGTTTCTTGCTGCCGCCTTAGCCGTGGGAGAGCGACTCGAGTCCTTGGCAGTGCAAGGTGAAGAAAATGCTACTTGGGTTGGACTGACACTGGTTGACCAACGGAATTGGATGCTGGTTTCCTCTGGACTAGACCTTTATACTGGGCTACCCGGTATCGCCTTTTTCCTTGCCTATCTTGGTACCGTGACCAACCAAAAACGTTACACCATCTTGGCTCAAGCGGCGCTAACAACGGTACGCCATCAAATAGAACAGATCAAGTCAGTAGTTACCTCGATTGGTGCCTTTACTGGATGGGGCGGAGTAATCTACACCCTCACTCACTTAGGAGTGCTGTGGGAACAACCCGAACTAATCGCTGAAGCCGAGCAAATTGCTGCATTACTCCCCAATTTAATCGAATCCGATCAGCAGTTTGATCTGATTGGTGGTGCAGCAGGATGTATTGCTAGTCTAATGACTCTACATCACCATTCCCCGTCTCCGTTAACGTTGCAAACGGCTGTCCAATGCGGTGACTGGCTTCTGGCTCATGCTCAACCAATGGAACGGGGTTTAGCTTGGATGGCGAATGGATTTAGTCAGAGTCCACTTTCCGGCTTTTCCCATGGTGCAGCTGGTATCGCTTGGACGTTGTTCAAGTTAGCAGCATTGACGGGTGAGCAGCGATTTAACCAGGTTGCTCGACAAGCCATTGAATTTGAGCGCACCCTCTTTTGCCAGGAGGAAGGTAACTGGTTTGATCGGCGTGATGCGGAGATACCGGGACAGGGAACAGAGCAATCCTCGGCAAAGTTTATGAATGCATGGTGTAATGGTGCACCTGGAATTGGACTGGCTCGTCTGGGGTGTCTTCCCTATCTGGATGATCTTCAAATCAGAGCCGAGATTGACATCGCACTCAAAACCACTCTGGCTGATGGTTTTGGTGGTAATCATTCCCTGTGTCACGGTGATTTAGGCAATCTGGAGTTACTCCTACAAGCCAGCCAAATCTTGGATGAACCCCAGTGGAAAACCCAAGTTGACCGCCTTGCTGCCATTATCCTTGACAGGATCAATCAACATGGTTGGCTCTGTGGCGTTCCTTTAGAAGTTGAGACTCCCGGACTCATGACTGGACTAGCAGGGATTGGTTATGAGTTACTGCGACTAGCCGCACCAGAGCGTGTTCCCTCGGTGCTAACTCTGGAACCGCCTCTTATATCAAGTTAAACCGTCTTGGGTTGTGTCGCCGATGGGAAAGGTGAGGAAGGTAGGGGCGGGTTTTAATGTTATCGTTTCTTTTCTCACCCAGATGTGACTAAACCCGCCCCGGTTCCAGACGTAGCTTAAGGCTGGTGGGTTGAGCGAAGTCGAAACCCACCCTACGGTATATCAATGGTTTTGGTGATCCAAAATTATAAATTTTCAGTGCCATTCGTCCTATTTCCTTGAAATGCCACTCGGTATAACCATGAAATTCCAGCTTATTCAACAGCATAGCGAAGAAGACTGCGGTGCGGCTTGTCTGGCTTCTATTGCTAAATATTATGGTCGTACCTTCACCCTCAACCGAATGCGGCAAGCTGTGGGAACTCGACAGGATGGAACCACTTTATTAGGGTTGAAACGGGGCGCTGAAGTTCTCGGTTTTAATGCCCGGGGGATTAAAGCGCCTCTCGATGTTGTGAATAAAAAAGCCGTACCTCTGCCAGCAATTATTCACTGGAAAGGCTATCACTGGGTAGTTTTGTATGGCAAACGGAATAATAAATACGTTGTTGCTGATCCCAGTGTCGGTATCCGTTATCTTTCCAAAAAGTGGCTCATGGAAGCCTGGACGGGTGGGGTTATGCTGCTGCTTGAACCTGATCCAGTCCGCTTTTTTGCCCAACCCGATGAACAAGAGAAAATTGGCGGATTGGGTCGCTTTCTTCGGCGTATTTTACCCTACCGCGCCCTGCTTGCCCAAACTTTGTTGCTTAATGTTGTACTCGGTTTACTCTCCCTAGCTTCTCCATTCCTGCTACAACTCCTCACCGATGATGTCCTTGTGCGAGGGGATACCCAACTCCTAACCAGTGTCGCGATCGCAGTCATTGTTATGCACCTGGTTAGCAGTAGTTTACGACTTGCCCAATCTAACCTAATTGCCCACTTTGCCCAGCGTCTGGAATTAGGACTCATCTTGGACTTCGCACGGCAAATTCTGCGCCTGCCCCTAGATTACTATGAATCCCGTCGCAGTGGCGAAATTGCTAGTCGATTGCGGGATATTCAGGAAATTAATCAGTTGGTTGCTCAGGTGGTTGTTTCCCTACCGAGTCAGTTTTTTATTGCTCTGATTTCGGTGATTTGCATGGTATTCTATAGCGCTAAACTTACCGCTGTTGCTGGTGTAATTGCTCTGTTTATGACCCTCTCAACGGTCATATTTATGCCCACGTTACACCAAAAAACTCGTTCTGTCTTAGTCACTGAAGCCGAAAATCAAGGGGTTTTAGTCGAAACCTTTAAAGGCGCTCTCACTCTAAAAACCACAACAGCCGCACCTCAATTCTGGGAAGAATTCCAAGGTCGCTTTGGTCGTCTGGCGACTCTCACTCTGGGGACAAATCAAATTGGCATTATCAATGGAATCTTCTCTAATTTAGTCTCTAGTATCGGTAGCATTACCCTACTCTGGTTCGGTAGCACGTTGGTGATTCAACAAGAGTTAACGATTGGGATGCTCTTGGCGTTTAACAGCATGAATGGTAATTTTACAAACTTAATTGATACCCTAATTCGCTTTGTCGATGAATTCACCCGCGCCAAAACTGCCACCCAGCGTTTTACTGAAGTAATTGATACGCCACCGGAAACCAAAGACGATAGTCAAAAACCCTGGGTTCGGATTCCTAGTAATGCTGACATTATCTGCACTAATCTTAACTTTCACCACGCGGGTAGAGTGTCTTTGCTGCAAGACTTTTCCCTAAGGTTTCCTGGGGGTAAAGTGATTGCCCTAATTGGCAAATCTGGCTGTGGTAAAAGTACCCTGGCTAAACTCATTGCTAGTCTATATCCGCTCCAGTCGGGTAATATTCGCTTTGGTATTTATAATCAACAGGATTTGTGCCTCAATGGTTTGCGACAACAGGTTGTGCTAGTTCCCCAAGACGCCCACTTTTGGCGTCGCTCAATTGTGGAAAACTTCCGCCTCGGTGATCCTCACGTTTCTTTTGAGCAGATTGTACAAGCTTGTCAGATTACGGGGGCTGACGAGTTTATCAGTCAATTGCCAGATAAATATCAAACCGTATTAGGAGAATTTGGGGCAAATATTTCCGGTGGACAACGACAGCGATTAGCGATTGCTAGAGCAATTGTTAATCATCCACCCGTGCTGATTTTAGATGAGTCTACAGGCGCTCTTGATCCGGTTAGCGAAACTGAGGTTTTGACCCGATTACTAGCTCATCGTCAAGGTCAAACAACGATTTTGATTAGTCATCGTCCTCGAGTGATTCAACGGGCAGATTGGATCGTTATGTTGGAGTCTGGAACATTGAAATTACAAGGTTATGTTGATAATTTACAAAAACAAACAGGTGAGCATTTAGATTTTTTAATTCCTTAATTGGGGCGGGTTTAGTTACATCTAGGTGCAACCGAAAAGATATTCGTGAAACCCGCCCCTACAGAGGCACTACATACTGTAAAAAGTCAGATTTATCCGCTCATTCTACTCATTATTACCATGGTCAGTACTCCTATCCCAGATTTTTTACCGCTTCTTCAAAACAATGAATTTCTGCCACCAATAAGTCGTTGGACAAGGTGGGGCGGACTATTCATGGTTGGTGCGGTGGGTGTCGCGATCGCGCTTTGTTCGGTAACGAAATATAGAGTAACCGTAAAAGCTCAAGCTCAGGTACGTCCGGCTGGAGAGTTGCGGTTAGTTCAGACGGCTACACAGGGTTCGGTTATTAGTATCTCCGCTAGGGAAAATCAAGAGATAAAAAAGGGAGATATTATAGCTACTCTTGATGATTCTAACCTACAAACTGAAAAACAGAAAGTGCAAATTAATATTCAGCAAGCACAACGCCAAATGGTTCAAGTTAGCGCCCAAATTAGCGCCCTAAATCGTCAGATTCAGGCAGAAACGAATCGAATTAACCGCGCTGTTGCTTCAGCTAATGCCCAACTGAGTCACCGTCAACGGGATTATCGAGATTTAGACATTACCAGTCATGCCCAATTCCAAGAAGCTGAGGCAAATGTGAGCAGCGCACAGAACGAATTACAAAAAGCGCAAATTCAATTAACATCAACTCAAGCCAACTTAAAATCTAGTCAAGCGGCGTTAAATGCTGCCCGTTCTAAACTCAACCGTTATCAACCGATCGCCCAATTGGGTGCCCTTTCTCAGAATCAATTGGAAGAAGCCCAACTGTCGGTTGAGCAGCACAAACAAACCGTTGAGGCACAAAAAGCCACTGTTGAGGCACAACACCAAACCATTGAGCAGTTAAAACAAGCAGTTAAAGCGGCTCAAGCCAAACAGCAAAGCGCCAAAGCCAGTCTCAATCCCAGTGATGCAGACGTTGCGATCGCAGCTTTGGCTATCGCTCAAGAACAAGCGACGGGTGAAGCGAGTCTCGCCATATTAGCGAAAGAAAAAGAAGCCTTGATTCAACAGCGCATTGAAATCCAGAAACAGCTAGAACGAAATAACCAGGAACTCCAACAAATTGACCTTGATTTAGAGCAAACCACGATTAGAGCCACGGCTGATGGGATTATTTCCCAGTTTAATCTACGCAACCCAGGTCAAACGGTGCAACCTGGACAAAACATTGCCCAAATTGTTCCCAGTGATGTGCCTTTAGAAATAAAAGCTGCTGTATCTCCGGCTGATATTGGTAAATTAGACGTCGGTCAAACTGTGCAAATGCGCGTCTCGGCTTGTCCCTATCCCGATTACGGTACACTCAACGGTGTAGTCAGGCAAATATCTGAGGATACGATTCAATCGAACCCAAATCAGACATCTGCGATCGCGACAGTAGCTGCTAGCCAGAAGACGGCAACAATTGCAGCATTCTACCAGGTAACCATTGAGCCAGAACGCCTGTTTCTCAGTCAAGGCAACAATAAATGCGTCCTTCAATTCGGGATGGAAGGCAAAGCTGATATTCTTGCACAAGAAGAGACAGTGCTTACCTTTTTGCTCAGGAAAGCAAGGCTAGCCGCCAATTTTTGAGAACCATAAAAAGCAGGATGTGACTAAAATTTAGCCCTATTCAGTTTGTTTTAACTGAAGAATATTACAGTAATTTATCACATGATATCGCTCATCTGGTTCACTCAAATTCATAATTTTAAAAACCCACCCCTAATAAGTCAATCAAAGAGTTCACAAGCTAATGCTGAAACAGAGATATGACTTATAATACCCACTGTCGTCGCCCCAACGTTCCGTTTCCTGAAGAATTAACGAATGCCCGAATTGAAGCAGAAGATATCGAAAGCTTTGTCCCAAATGTGATTTTTGGGATTCCTCAAACGGTCTATCCTGCCGGATCAGCATTAATACCCGAATTGAACTTGGGAGCATTGCCCAGTTCTTTCGATCCCCTAAAAATGGCGGCTAACATTGAACAGGCAATGCCTCAGTTTTCCTTTGTTGGCTATTCTTACGCGATCGCACTGAACGGTCAGCTAGCCGCCTCAAAAGGTCTAGGTTTCGCCAATGATAAAGTCTCCCAAGGCGTTGGTGTGTTCAAGATGAAGCCGACGAGTCGAGTGCATTTAGCTAGCCTGACCAAACCCGTCACGGCAATTGGGGTGTTACGTTTGATTGAAATGAACAAGGACATCACCCTACAATCTGGCTTTTATAACTTCATCGAACGTAAATATCCCAATGCCGACAGCTTATACAGAAATATTACGCTTGAGCAACTGCTAAGTCACTCTGGCGGAGTTGATACTGCCCAAGAGTTTTACTGTAGCGAAATCGAAGCGGCGTTGAACACTAAACCCGATGCGCCAGGAGCCTACAACTATGCCAACATGAATTACTGCCTCCTGCGCGAAGTGATTGAGAGTGTTGCCAAGGAAGACTATCTATCCTTCATGCAGAAAAATGTGTTTGATCCCGCAGGGATTCAGAATGCGTCCTGTGAATGGAACGACTCAAGTGCCTATTCGTGGCGATGGCAATCTGGCGGTGGGACACCGATGCCAGATAATGATTATTCTTCCGTTTGCGGAGCCTACGGTATGTATCTATCTGCCATTGAATATGTGCGCCTCATGGTATTTTTGCGGTTTGGTAAAATTATTGATCGTGACACAACTTTGGTAGATATGCTCAATGAAGGTACCCGAAAATATCGCCTAGGAGTTGCTCCGATTAAGTCAAATTTAAACGGTCGTAGCTATTGGGGACACTCAGGGCGCTGGACTCAAAACGGTTATGGAACCCGGACAGGTATGTTCCTAACCAATGATGGCGTCGATGCCGTTATTCTTTGTAATACAGCGATTCAGAAATCCCCATCCTTGGTCACTATCTTACGTGATGCCTACGAAGCCGCTTTTGATTGATACAGCGCTTTGATCTGTAAGTGAGGTACAAAGATCCCCGACTTCTTTAAGAAGTCGGGGGCACGTATTGCTCCCATTTAAACTCCAGTTAAAATAGGGTTATCACAATCTCACCCATCAAGCGAGTTCTCAAAAATAGCAAATATCTGGAGGACTGACTGGGCAAATTGGTTGCGCGTTAGCGGAGCTATCCGAAGGAATCGCATTGCCTGTAAGGTACAGCACTTCCAGACTGGTAAGTCCCGCTAGAGAACTGATATCCGTGATTTGATTGTTTGTTAGGTCAAGTCTCTCCAGGCTTGTGAGTTTTGCCAGAGGGCTAACATCTTTGATTTGGTTGTCGTAGAGGTAAAGCCAGTTCAGATTTTGTAGTCGGGAAAGAGAACTAATATCTTCGATTTCGTTGCCGTTGAGATTAAGCTCAGTCAGGTTTATGAGTTCTGCTAGAGAACTGATATCTGTGATTTGATTGTCGGTGAGGATAAGATGCTTCAGATTGGTGAGTCTGGCTAGAGGACTGATATCTGTAATTCGATTGTCTGTTAGACCAAGTCTTTCTAGACTTGTGAGTTTTGCCAGAGGGCTAATATCTGTGATTGGGTTGCTGTCAAGGTTAAGCCATTTCAGGTTTTGTAGTCTCGAAAGAGAACTAATATCTGTTATTTGATTGTTTGTTAGGTCAAGGCTCTCCAGGCTGGTGAGACTTGCCAGAGGCAGAGAGCTAATATGTTTGATTTGGTTGTTATCGAGGCGAAGCCATTTCAGGTTTTGCAGTCTGGAAAGAGGACTAATATCTGTTATTTGATTGTATGTGAGAATAAGACTCTTCAAATTAGTGAGTTTTGCTAGAGGACTAATATCGGTGATGTGGTTATCTTCTAAGAGGAGGGCGTCCAGATTTTTTAGTCCTGCCAGTGGGCTGACATCTGTGATTTGGTTGAGAGTGAGAAAAAGCGTCTCCAGGTTAGTAAGTTTTGCCAGAGGACTAATATCTGTAATTTGATTGAGGGTGAGGTCAAGCTCAGTCAAGTTTGTGAGTTCGGAAAGAGGGCTAATATCTGTGAATTGGTTGTCTTCTAGGTTAAGCTTGTGCAGGTTGTGTAATCCTGCCAGAGGGCTAATATTTGTGATTTGGTTGCTGTCAAGGTAAAGCCAATGCAGATTTTGTAGTTTTGCTAAAGGACTGACATTTGTAATTTGGTTGTGGCTAAGGTAAAGCCCAGTCAGGTTTTGTAGTTCTGCTAGAGAGCTAACATCAGTGATTTGGTTACGGCTGAGGGAAAGCGATTCCAGGTTTTGTAGTTTTGCTAGAGAGCTAACATCAGTAATTATGTTGTTATCCAGGGAAAGCCGAGTGAGATTGATGAGTTTTGCTAGAGGGGTAACATCAGTGATTTGGTTGCCGCTGAGAACAAGCTCCTTCAAGTTGGTTAGTCCTGATAAAGGACTCAGATCACTGACTTCTTCGTCATTGAGGATAAGCATAGTGCGATTTGACAGATTTTCGGCAGCGAGTTCACAATCATTGGTGTCTACTTCTGCTAACAGCACCTGTACGGTTAGTCCCGCCTCAACTGACAAACTGGCTTGCTGTTGACATAACTCTTTAAAAGAACTCCCCTGACTCGGTTCAGCCGCTTGAGTGACTTCCCATTCCCAACTACTGAATGCCCATAAATTTATCAGCAGAGCCATTGTGCTAGTCAATTTCATCGTTAGTAAACTTCTCATAAGTACTGTCTATATTGTTATCGAATTGCCAAGCAACTATCTGAGTTGTACAACTGAATTAGACGTGCTATTGTACCTATTACTGTTTAACACAACAAGAAAGATACTGAATGTCTCCCTGACCGATGAAAGATAGATAATTGACCAGCTATCTGCACTTTCCCGTGATCGAGGACTGAACCATGCGTCTAAATCTAGTCAGTTTCAGCTTTGCCACGCTGCTGCTTACGCTAACTTCTGCCTTCTTACTACCTACCTTGAGTCTTCCGCCTTCAGTCGCGCAGACTCTTTCCGAGCAAGACCAAGATAAGAAAAATCAAGCTGATCGGCTGTTTAGAGAAGGGTTCCATCGCCAGGTCAGGGGTAACTTTGAAAGAGCATTAGGCAGCTTCAAGGACGCCTTATTAATTTATCAAGAAATAGGCGACAATGCGGGTATCGGAGAAACCCTCTACCATATTGGGCAAGTTTACGAAGAGATAGAAGACTATGATCAGGCGTTGAATTACTATCAGCGATTTTTGCTAATTAGTAGCGAAGTCGGAATTGACTCTAGGGATAGACAAGCCCTCATTGTGATATCAAATCTGTATTATACCCAAGCTCGTCAGCTCATCGAGAAAAATCAATATCGAGAAGCCCTAGATCAATTCCAACAAACTTTGACTATTGAGAGAAAACTTCGTCGAAAGGAATCGGAAGGATACATTCTCTATCGAATGGGCTTTGCTTACAGAAGCTTAGGAGAGTATCAATTAGCGTTGGAATCCTATCATCAATTGCTGTCAATTCGTAAGGAATTTGCTTTGTGGGGTTTGCCGAACGTCAATTTCGAGGTCGGGGAAATTTATGAGTTACTCGGACAATATGACCTAGCTTTGGAGTCTTATCAGAAAGCCCTAGAACTTGCCAAAAGTATAAGCTATAGACTACCTAACGGTAGGGTTGTGAACTATCCGAATGCAGTGAAAGCACTCAATGCTATTGGGGATATTCACTTCCAGCTCAAACAGTACGAATTAGCCTTAGATTTTTACCAGCAAGCTTTAGCCGACCTCAAAACAGTTAGCGACAGGGATAAAGAAGAAAAAAAATTGATGGAAGGATTGACACTCAATAATATTGGGGTGGTTTATCTCAAACAGGGAAAATACGAATTAGCCTTGGAGTTGTTGCAGCAAGCTTTAGCCATTAGCAAGTCATTTGATAACCAGCCATTAAAAGAGTTGTTTCTCCGCAATATAGGCAGAGTTTACTTTGAACTAGAGCAATACGGATTAGCCTGGAATTTCTACCAGCAAGCTTTACTAATTGCCCAGGAAACGGGTGACAAAGGAGATCAAGGACATACGCTCAATAATATTGGTTACTTGCTAGAGGCACAGAATCAGCCAGAATTAGCGATTATTTTCTTCAAGCAGTCGGTCAACGTGAGAGAAGCGATTCGGGATAATATCAAGGGACTTTCCCAAGACCAACAGGAATCCTACACTGAAACCATTGCTGAAGATTATCGCAATTTAGCAGATTTATTATTACAACAAAACCGTATCCTCGAAGCCCAACGAGTCCTCGATTTACTCAAAGTCCAAGAACTCGACGATTATTTTAGAAACGTGCGCGGTACAGGAAATACAGCCAAAGGCGTACCCAATTTACCCCCAGAACAACAAGTTACAGAAAACTACCAAGCCATTCTTGATCAAGCCATTACTCTGGGGAAAGAACTGACCCAATTGCGACAGAAAAGCAATCGCACTCCCGAAGAGGAACAGCGTATCGCTCAACTCGTGAACGCCCAAGAAACAATTCTCGCCGATTTCAACACTTTTATCGAAAGTGACGAAGTAGAAGCCCTGATTGCTCAACTCACTCCCAAGACACGCAAACCGGATTTAGTAGACGATTTAGAAGACTTGATCGGCTTACAAGATAACCTCAAGAATTTGCACCAAAATGCCGTCCTTTTCTATCCCCTAATTCTAGATGACCGCATTGAACTTATCCTGACTACCCCTGACTCTCCCCCTATTCGCCGTACCGTTGCCGTTACTAAAGAACAACTTAATCAGGAAATTTTAACGTTACATCAAGCCTTACGAAACCCTACCTATAATGCTAAAGCTCCAGCCCAAAAACTCTACAACTGGTTGATTAAACCCTTAGAAAATGACCTTACCGCAGCAGATGCCGAAACCCTGATCTACGCCCCCGATGGACAACTTCGCTACATTCCGCTTGCGGCTTTGCACGATGGTGAACAATGGTTAGTCGAACGCTACCGCATCAATAATATTACGGCGGCTTCTCTGACTGAACTCAACACAAAACCCCAATCCCAACTCAAGATTTTGGCGGGGGCATTTACCCAAGGACACTACAGCTTTACCATGGGTCAAGAACAGTTTGAATTTGGCGGTTTGCCCTATGCTGGAGTGGAAGTGGAAACGTTAGCCGAAACGGTTCCTAATACCACTCAACTCTTTGATAACGCCTTCAATCTTGAAGACACGAAACCGAAAATGGGTGATCATACTGTCTTACATTTTGCCACTCACGGGGCAATTGTAGTCGGCACCCCGGAAGAATCGTTTATTCTCTTTGGTGATGGGACTCCTGTTACCATTGCTGATGTCCGCAACTGGAACCTAAATAACGTGGATTTAGTGGTTCTTTCTGCCTGCGAAACTGGACTTGGTGGCAATCTGGGTACAGGTGCAGAAATTCTCGGTCTAGGCTATCAGATGCAGAGGGCTGGTGCTAGGGCTTCTCTTGCTTCATTATGGACGGTGGATGATGGCGGCACTCAAGCCTTGATGAATGCCTTTTATGCGGCATGGCAAGGTGAGGCTATCACGAAAGCTGAAGCCCTGCGACAAGCCCAAATTGCTCTGATTACGGGTGATTATACGGCTTTGGGAGAACAACGAGGTGCTAGGGTAGCCGTGCGGGTGCGGAATGGGCTAAAACCTGAAGTGGTGAATCGTCTTAGTCATCCTTATTATTGGGCACCGTTTATTTTAATTGGCAATGGGTTGTGATTTAGCCTGAAGTTTCCCCCAGCCAAAAACTCTCCCACAGCCTCACCTTTCCACGATATATAGCAGTAGACACATCGATTAGGACTTTCGGCACCATTGTAGAGACGTTACATGCAACGTCTCTACACACATAAATGATGTGTCCTAACAGCTATGGCGGTTGCTATATATCGTTGCTTTTGGGAATGGTGTTTCCAAAACGGGATGCTCCCGTTTTTTGCTACTCGGTATTGGCTAACGATTAGGATAGCGAGTTTGCTCCAACAGTTGTTCGGCAGAGGCTGCCCACTGAGCGTTACCTTGAGCCTGATAAAGGTCTCTAGCATATTGTAGAACTTGCTGGGCATCACGTAATCGATTCTGGCGCAGAAAGACTAACCCTGCCCCATAATAGGCATTGGCATAATTAGAGTTACTTTCGGCGGATTGGCGGAAGGCTTCTAGTGCTCCGTCTAAATTCCCCTGTTCAAATAAAATTGACCCTAGATTATAATAAGCTTCTGGATATTGGGGACTAATTTTGATGGCTTGCTCAAATGCGGCTTTCGCCTGCTCAAGCTGCCCCTGTCGCAGATAAACCAGTCCCAAATGATACGCAGGTTCTGGCGCATTGCCGCTCAACTGCATCGCTTTCTGGAATGCCGCGATCGCAACCTCATATTCTCCCAATTCAGACAGGACTAACCCATAATTATAATGGGCAACTCCCAACTCCGGATCAAGTTCGATCGCCTGTCTCAACGCCTCCCGTGCTTGGGGCAAATTCTTCCCTTCCAACAACGCCGCGCCTAAATTCGCGTAAGCTAGAGCAAACTTGGGATCGATCTGAGCCGCCTGGTAAAACGCATCTGCAGCGGCTTGTAACTGTCCCGCTTGACGCAAGGCTAATCCTAAATTGTAGTGCGCTGGGGCAAGCTGGGGGTTGAGTTGTGCCGCTTGACGAAATGCTGCGATCGCGTCGGCGACATTCCCTTGCTGAATTAACCTCAATCCCTGATTTAGCTGTTCTAGTGCAGCGGGTTGGGTTGGCTTCAGAGGAGGGATAGATTGAGCCAGATAGTCAGTTGGTTCTGTCTGGAATAGCAGTGCAGGGGTGCAGGGGTGTAGGGGTACAGGGGTGCATGTAGAGACCTGCCATGGCGCGTTTGGGTTCATGGGAACGTTTCCCACCCTATCCGACGCATGAGAATGATTAGCAGCAATTGCACCGACGCTAATACTCAGCAACAGTAAGCTTAATTGATAGTACAAGGCAGAAGGTTTTTTACGGGTACGTGGGTGTTTCATCATTTAGCTGAACCTGATCTCAAACGTTTTCCCCGGCTTCCCTACCCAGCAAGCTGTCATTGTTAAAAAAATATTAAGCTGATGTGGCGATAAAATTATACCATTTTTCCACAAAATTAGCTGTCAAGCGAGAGGATATACATAAAACTTAGAAGTCATTAATGAGGAGCAACCGTACTTAACTTAACAGTAATTTTCCTGACCCAACCTGGCGAGATGATCAAATTGAGGACAGAACGCGCTAATTTGATAAACAGAGAGTTGCTCATCTGCTCCATATCCATAATGCGATAAATGCCACAGATGGGCAGATTAAGAGGTGAGCCAATCGCTTAACTTAGAGAGGAGACAAGACCTCACTCCCTTAACCGATCACTTGATTAACATTAGTCTGGGGGAAAATATGAACCAAAACGCCGTAACCGCCACCCGTAATGTGGCAATTGTTGGTCCCTATTTGAGTGGTAAAACCAGCCTGTTAGAAAGTTTGTTGTTCGTTACCGGGGCGACATCTCGGAAAGGGAACATCAAAGATGGAAATACCGTAGGCGATGCCATAGCCGAGGCTCGCGATCGCACGATGACGGTGGAGATTAATGTCGCCAGTACCGAATACCAGGGGATTCGCTTCAACTGGATTGACTGTCCGGGTTCGATTGAGTTTGCCAAAGAAACCTATAATGCGCTCATGGGCGTCGATGCGGCTGTTGTCGTCTGCGAACCCACGAGCGATCGCGTGCTGATGCTCGCCCCCTTATTCAAGTTTCTGGATGACTGGAAAATCCCTCACCTCGTCTTTGTCAACAAAATCGATCAACTTTCCTGTGACGGGGGAGCCTGCGGTCAATCCTATCGCCAGATTTTAGACGCCTTGAAAGGGGTATCCTCCCGCCCCATTGTTCCTCATCAGTACCCGATTGGCAAAGCAGAACAGCTAATCGGGTTTATTGATTTAGTCACTGAACAAGCGTTTCATTATCATACAGGCGCTCCGGCTGACCCTGTACCCCTGCCCGACTCCCTCAAAGACGCCGAACATGCCGCACGGGAAGAAATGCTGGAAGCCTTGGCAGATTTTGATGACCACTTACTCGAAGAACTCTTAGAGGAAATTGAACCGCCCCAAGAGGAAATTGTCAAGGACCTAAAAATGGAATTGGGGGCGGATTTAATTGTGCCTGTATTTATCGGTGTCGCCGAACAAGATTATGGGGTGCGCCACCTGATTGATGCCCTATTACGGGAAGCCCCCGCCCCAGAAGCCACGGCGGAACGTCGGGGATTGACGGGTAAAGGTAGCGCAACCGTAGCCCAGGTGCTGAAAACCTATTACACTCCCCAAGGGGGCAAACTTTCATTGGCACGAGTTTGGACAGGTCAACTCACTGATGGTTCAGTTCTCAATGGAATTCGGGCTGGTGGATTATACCATATCTTTGGTCAGCAACAGCAGTCTACCCCAGAAGCAAAGGCAGGTGATATTGTTGCGATCGGACGATTAGAGGGGATTCACACCGGTGACACTCTGAGTACAGAGGAGAAGGGAGCAAAAGAATTACCCAAAGCCCCAGCAATGAAACCCGTCTATGGCTTAGCGATTACCGCCGAACAGCGCAAAGATGAAGTTAAGCTCAGTGGGGCGCTGACGAAGCTTTTAGAAGAAGATCCATCATTGTCCTGGGAGCAACATGAGGATACCCATGAAATTATCCTCTGGGGACAAGGTGAAATACACCTAAAAGTGGCGTTAGACCGATTGCGGCGCAAATATAATTTGCCGATGGATACTCACCTTCCCCGGATTCCTTACAAAGAAACGATTCGTAAATCTACGTCCTCTCACGGGCGCTATAAGCACCAAAGTGGCGGTCATGGGCAATTTGGGGATGTGTACCTGGATATTAAGCCCATGGAGCGCGGTGAAGGCTTTAGCTTCTCGGAAACGATTGTCGGTGGTGTTGTCCCGAAACAGTATATTCCGGGCGTTGAGACGGGGGTGCGGGAGTATTTGCCCCAAGGTCCTTTAGGCTTCCCTGTCGTCGATGTAGAAGTCACCTTAACCAATGGGTCTTATCATTCCGTCGATAGTTCGGAACAGGCGTTTAAACAAGCCGCACGAGTGGCTATGACGGAAGGAATGCTCAAGTGTAATCCGGTTTTATTGGAACCGATTATGACAATTCAGGTGTCAGCGCCAACGGAATTTACCTCGAAAGTGCTGCAACTGATATCCGGACGTCGGGGACAAATTCTCAACTATGAACCCGTTTCGGGTTGGAACGGATGGGATCGAGTGTCTGGGTATTTGCCTCAGGCGGAAATGCATGACTTTATCATAGAGTTGCGATCGCTCACCTTAGGGATTGGCTTCTTTAACTGGGAGTATGACCATCTCCAGGAAGTTCCGGGTAAGTTGGCTGATCATGTCCTGGCGACTACGGGGAATGGGAATGGCAACGGATAAACCCTGAGTTTAAGCTAGGTTTGTAGTTGCGCTCTCTTCGCCATCAGCACTTGAGCGCTGACTACAAACAATTTTAATTTTTGTAACAAAAATAGGTCTTCTGCGTAGAATTCAATTGCCGGAAACGCTCCAAGCTGCTGTACAGCGTCCCTATGTCTGATACACAAAAATGGTATATTGTCAAGCACAAAAATGGACAATGCGAAATTGTTCCCAGCACTCAACTCGAAGGTGAGGAAGAATCAGAACGCTGGGGACCTTTTGCCTATCCACAAGACGCGATCGCACGTCGAGTTGGACTGATTCGGGCAGGAAAATGCCAACCTGCCTAAAACACTGATTTCACGGATTAGACAGAGAGATTGGGGTGGGGGTGGGGGCTTTCTGTCGCACTGATGGCACTGAGAAGTTAGTCGTCAATGGGTAAATGGGTAGAGGATGATCAGATTGACATGACTTTCGTTTTCGCCAGATGTGTGATGGTACGTCTAGAACATGCATCGTCTACATCCCTACTACCTATGGAGTTTGAACTGATGCCCGATCATTGGGTTCCTCGGCAATTGCCTGGTTGAGAACGTCTAGGGCTTTTACATATTGGGGATCGTCTGGCGTACCAATTTTAGTCCGATCCTTCTGTAATTCCTTGCGCTGTTCCTCAGTTAGTTCTATGACAATATCTGGCGGAATTCCTTCCTTATTAATATCACGACCACTGGGCGTCAGATACTTAGCAATAGTCACCGCTAAACCAGAACCATCTCCGAGTCCGCGTACCGATTGTACCAAGCCTTTGCCAAAGGTCTGAGTTCCGACTAAAGTGGCTCGTTCGTTATCTTGTAAGGCACCCGACAGAATTTCACTCGCACTAGCTGAACCGCCATCGACTAGGACAACTAACGGTTTATCGGTCAAGGCTCGATTTCTAGCAATCTCTTCATTGGAACTACCCTGACGATTCACGGTGGATACAATCTTCCCTTTATCGAGCCACATACGGGCAATCTCAATACTGGAGTAGAGTAATCCACCAGGGTTAGAGCGCAAATCTAGGATGTAGCCATTAACATCCTTTGTCTCTAACTCCTTAATCGCCTCTCGCATTTCCTGTGCCGCGATCGCGCTAAACTGATTCAAGCGAATATAACCAATCTCACCCGTGGGTGTACTCCGATAACTGTAGCGTACTGGATGAATTTCAATCCGCGCCCGTGTGATTGTATAGTCGATTTCCTCCTCGTCGCGTTGAATGGTAAGGATCACATCAGTACCCGGTTTCCCGCGAATCAGTTGTACGGCGTCATTAACATCCATGCCTTCGGTACTCTGACCGTCAATCTTGACGATTAGATCCTTTGCTAGGATACCAGCCTTAAACGCTGGTGTATCCTCAATTGGCGAAATCACCACCAACTTTTTCGTGTCCTCATCTTGGGCGATTTGAATCCCCACACCCGTTAATTCCCCAGAGGTATCAATTTGCATGTTTTTGAACTCTTCGGGGTCCATGAATCGGGTATAGGGATCGTCCAGTGTCTTGAGCATTTCCCGAATGGCTTCGTAAGCTTCTTCCTTGTCAGAATACTCACGGTTTAAATACTCATTCCGAATGCCTCGCCAATCCACCTGGTTGAAGGTAGCATCTACATACTGGCGATCGATAATTTGCCAGACTTCATCGACTAGCCCTTTGGGGCTTTCCTGGAAGAAAGCCTGACTTTGAGATAAATGCAGACCAGCCCCTGTAACTGCAACCGTTGTTAAGACTACTGCGGTCGCCCCGACTACGAGGCTACGTTTTGTAATTACCATAATCCTTTCACAAGCTGGAGGAAAACGACTGCAAAGGAATTACGCTCACTCTAACACAGGCTATGCCAGCACGCTCCTGTTGCACATCTTTGTTATCCATCCTAACTTGCTTGCCGTCCGGATGTAATGGCTGTTGAGTTTTAAATCGGGATAGGTAAAGGGTAATGGGGCGGTATTTGCCCTAATCCAATCCCTACAGTGTATATCTATCAGGGTTTCCAGGCATTCAATCGGTCACTGCTCCCTTCCCGCCACCAAACAAATTCAGTAGACCGAAAACTTTGCGGTTGAGATCGCCGGGGAGCAGAGGAACCGGGGAGCAGAGGAGCAAGGAAAAATTTCACCTGATTTTTCGTATTCTGGGATACATTTTTTAGGTTAAATTTTTTCAGACTCGAATGGCGATTCATCGGTTCGGACTTCGGCGTGAGCGCGGCTCGACTGAACTTCGACAGGCCGCCAAGCCAATTCCTATCATACCGGGGGCAATAAATTGTAAGTAGGGAACCGTTTCACCGTTGTAGGTAACATCACCGACTAACGGGCTAAGCCCATAGCCAAAAGCGACGAGATAAATGATTGGTTCAGAAAGCGGAGGTAAGCTATTTACTAACCAGGTTTTCTGATAAACCCTAGCATGACGATGCCAGACTGAGTAGACTCCCCAAGGGGTAATCGAAATGCCTTTCATTTTGATTTGCGATTTCAAAGATTTTGTTTTGAATGAATCCTTTGTGGCAGATCCCTTAGTTAACAGATGACTGTAGGGGCGGGTTTAACTCCAATCGTTTTTTGCTACCCAGATGCCAATAAACCCGCCCAGACGAAATGGGATAATTCTTTGACAAATGACGAATGACAAATGAAAAATTATTCAAGTGATGTACCTGTCAGATGCAAAAATACATCGTCTAAATTGGTATGGCGACGGGTTAAGCTAAAAGGATTGGTAGCATCCAGACATTCCCAAAGAGGGTGGGGGTTGTCTGCTGGTAAGCCAATCAGGTAACCATTGCCAAAAGAGCGATACCAGGTTTGATACTGATGGGCGAGTTGTTGGAGGATTTCTGCGGAAATGCCCTCAATTTCTACCACCTCTGTGCCAACAGTACGCTCAATCAATTCCTCAGGAGTGCCTTGGTCAATCATTTTACCCTGTTGGAGTAAAATTAGGCGATCGCACAATCGTTGCGCTTCATCCATATAGTGGGTTGTCAATAGCACCCCACATCCCTTTTGCTTAAGCTGACTGACTAACTTCCAAAAATCTTGTCGTGCATGGGGATCAAGTCCAGTTGTCGGTTCATCCAGAAATACCACTTGCGGCTGATTAATCAACGCCCGTGCCAACACCAGACGCCGCTTCATGCCACCAGACAGTTCATCATTTGCAACCCCACTTGTGCCAATAACTCCCCTGCCCGTTTTCGAGCCACTTTGCCGACAATCCGGTAGTGATGGGCAAAGAAAATCAAATTATCGAAGACACTAAAATCGGGGTCAAGATTATCGTCTTGAGTAACAATTCCCATCGAGGAACGCGCCAAACGTCCTTGAGATTGGATTTGATACTGTCCAAGTTGAACAAAACCCCGACTGGGAATTACTGCACCATAAAGCATTCCTACTGTAGTAGTTTTTCCGGCACCATTAGGACCAAGCAGACCCAAAATTTCTCCAGAATTTATGGTAAAGTTAACACCTTGAACAACATGGTTTGAACCATAAGATTTCCACAAGTCATAAGCCGTGAGTACCACGGACTGGGTTTGAGTTTGAGCCGTTGTCAGAGTCATAAATAATGGTAATTACACCGCCGATTGTTTACTTTATTGTCAAGAGAATAGAGTCACCTTCATTTAGTTTTTATCGATACCGGATAAATGCTGCAACTGCTTGTAATTTTCCACGTCAGCATTTATCAACAAAAATAGTATGTTGCATAGTTAGCCTAGCTGTACGGCTCTGGCTATTATCTGATTTTTCATAGACAAATATCAACAAGCTATATCCGAGACCAAAAATCTTCTGGCGGGCAGATTTAAATGGGCAGGATGACTGAGGTTGGCGGATACTCGTTACTTTCATATCCACCTGTAACCCTGGAAAGTCTATACCAGAAGCTGAACTACCTACTTCATAGCTAACTGCCATTTTTTGTTAGTAAAGATTGGGTTGAGTAAAGGGCGACCCGAGTTTATTAAATGGACAACATTGTTACGTTGTACCAGCGGGTCGCCCCTACATCCATCCTCATTTTTATAAATCTACCAGCATTGAGTTTGATTCACAAACACTGATAATTTTTAGAGGTGCTGTCGGATGAACCCGAAACCCCAGAAATCCATCAATTACTGTATCAGTAGGAACAATCCACAGCCGACTAAAGCCGATAAGCTGATTATCGGCATCTTGCCAAAGAAAAAGATCCCGTTCTTTATCGATACAGGGGTCATCAAAGGATTGCTTAAGTTCCGTGACAGATGTACCTTCCTCAAGCTGATCAACAGCTTCACAGGTATTGATCAAATTCGCGATCGCGTCTAAGTCGGTTTCCCCACGGTAGGGACGCCGGATAATACTACTCATCCTGCCATATCCTTAACATAAGCGATTTGAGTGTGTGTTGTCTGGAAACCCACAGACTCGTATAACCGCCGCGCCCCTGAAGGGTTTTCAGCATCCACATACAGCATGGCGGTTTCCATACCTTCTACCTTTAACTGCTGCATCACGGCTTGTAACATACTGCGTGCTACACCCTGCCTGCGGTAACCGCGTCGCGTACCCACCGGATTAATCCAGCCCTGATTCCCATCTTTGGGGATGTAACAGTCGCAAAATCCCGCCCAAGTACCATCAGGCGCGATCGCAACCACAGACAAGTCTGGTCGAAATTCGGGATTTTTCAGCTTATGGTTAAAGGCTGCAACGGTATCTGGGTGATAATTCCAGTGATCGATAAACGTATCGTTGAACAGTTCCACCCACGTTTGAGCATCCGGTTCACCTTGAATCGGGCGCAAGGTAAAACCATCAGGTAACTGGGGTTCTGGAATCGGTTCAGACAGTGAACGCACCATGGTAAGAAAATAGCGCTCAATCCGGAAACCACAGTTTTCCAGGAAAGTAATGCGTTTTGCTTGTTCAGCGCCAGCACCAGCCAGCAGTTTTACCGCCAGACAACGTTCTTGACGCACTTCCTGCATTCGTGATTCTGCCCAAGGGATAATGTCACTGTAGAGAATATCAAGGGGTTCTGTGGGATGAACACGAAACCAGAGAAAACCATCAACTGTTTCCCCAACTGTGGGAATCATTAACCCCGCCAAGACAATTAATTGACCCTCTGCATCTTCCCACAAGCAAATATCCCGTTGCTGATCCACTGAGGGTGCATCAAATTGCATTAATATATCGGACACTGAGGGGTACTCGTTAGGCAAATCAACCGCTTCACAGGTTTTTAGGAAGAGTGCGATCGCGTCGAAGTCGGCTTCAACCCTATGGGGGCGCATGGTGAGAGTTATCATAAAATTAAGCAGATGGGTTAGTTGCTGCAATTTAAGCAACTCGATAAGTGCTTTACTACATATATACTACAACTCGGCGCACAAATAGCACCTCATCCTGTCGATTCAGCCAACCGGGTGAACTCGTCGCCCAATCTGAAGCGGTTTCTGTCCCCCAATCAATTGACTACTGAAATTTGCACGTTAAGGATTGATTAACTTTGAGGATGTACAATAGTAATGTTCTGCTTACGATTCTGGATGTAGAATAGGCTGTACTAATTGACCGATCCTAGAAATTGATAAATGCTATAGTAAAACTATGAATATTGAAGCCAAATAACCCAAAAATATGGGTAGCATTTTAGCGGCAAGCAGCAAAATTGCTGAAGCGCTTACGTTGTTTTCAGAAGGAATTGATGATTAAGCTGTTCGGCATTCAAACCTTAATGTAAACAATGACGAAATCCTTGTAGTGCGTTAAGCGAAGCCATGCCGCAGGCTTTGCATCTTGCTCGCTACTAATACGCAATTTAAATGCATGACAGCTTACTGGGAATTCATTTCTTTGGAATCCAAAAAATCCATTAAAATTTTAGCCAAGGAAATGATTTTTTTGCCGACAATGTAAAAAAAAGCGAAGAGTTTAAACAAAACATAGAAGAGAACGATTGTTCTGCAAATATTGGTACGATTCAGCGTTGTGCTAGCTTTATTCTTTGGAGAATATCGTCGTTTGAGCAGAAAAGCGAAAATGAGCTGCTTTCCAGGAAAGCACAAGAAGTCACAGCCAGTGTTCATTCAGAACCGTTAACTGTAAAAAAGCCCAGCTTCTCTTACAAACAACTTTATAAAGATGCTAAAAATGCAGTAGATACAGACGACAAAGCAGAACTCATTGCTACTCTACGTTCCTGGCGTCAAGAGGACATGGATGAACTTGACAAGCTATCGGATAACTAGCCACCTAATCCATGAGCACATTAATTTTTCTTGATCCGGGTGTCATTGGTAAACTCATACATCCTCTAGTTGATCAAAGCAAAACTGGATTGACTCCAAACGCTGAAAGCAAAGTTAAGGAATCGATTAGAGAAGCCATTGAATGCAATGAGTGGTTAGAAAAGCTGATAAATGAAGGATATCCTATAGCTATATCCGAAATTGTTGACTATGAAGCAAGGCGCGATCATCTCAGACGCATCCGTGATAGAAAAGCTAGCCAAGCCGAGAAACAAATAGCGGGTAAAGCTATTCAACGGTTAGATGCGCTAATTACAAAAAAAGGAGTTGCATACTTTCCCGTTACCTGTGAAGAGGGAAACGTAATGTAAGAAGCGGCTGAATTATGGGCTTTTGCCCGCAATAATTCCTATGTAGCCTACGATGCAGACTTAATCATAGCTGCTCAAGCCGTCGTTATTAAGAGCATCGGAATAGACGTAATTATTGCCACAACGGATACCGAAGACTTTAACCGATTGATCAAACAGCATCGCATTGAAGCTAGACGCTGGAGAGACATTAAACCTTGGCTAAACAGTTGACAACTTAAAGTTCTACCTAAAGATAGAGGTAGATTTGAACCATTAGCCTTGTATTTGTAGGGACACCATCCTTGCGCCCAAAAAGCTGACATGAAACTGTAAAACTTCTTTACAAACTGCCGGAGATTACAAAAATTGACTTAAGTTAAAGCCTTATCTGCCAAAAATTTCCTAGAGTAGGGATAGAGAAACTGAATATAGGAAAAAGTAACTCATGTTTTGTGAACAGTGTGAACAAACCGCCAGTGGTAATGGCTGTCATCAATGGGGCGCATGTGGTAAAAGTCCTCAACTCAACGCCGTTCAAGATTTATTAGTCTACTGCTTGCGCGGACTTGCGCCAGTGGTGATTAAAGCTCGTCAATTAGGCATTTCTACTCACGATGAAGATGTATTCACCTGCGAATCGTTATTCGCCACAATGACGAATGTCAATTTTGACCGGAAACGCTTTACCAAGTATGTCCGTGACTGTATCGAGAAGCGAGATAATTTAAAAGCTAAAGTCAAAGAAGTTAGCCCAGAACCCGTCAAATGGACAAGAGTGTCTGGGTATCATCCTGACTTTAATGAGAGTTTAGTCGAACAGGGTCAAGATTTGGCATTAGGCTTCATTAGTGAATCGGCGCGGGATGTTGATATCTTCTCCCTGAAACTCACGGTTCTCTATGGGATTAAGGGTGCTGCTTCCTACACCTTTCATGCCCAAGAATTGGGACAAGAAGATGAGCAGGTGTATCACTTCATTCAAGAAGCCTTAGATGCCCTGAATCATCAAGATTTCACCTTGGATGATTGGGTTAATTTAGCCTTAAAGGTGGGAGAAATAAACCTGCGGGCAATGGAATTATTGGATGCGGGACATACCAATACTTATGGACATCCCACGCCAACCCCTGTTCCCCTGAATCCCCGAAAAGGCAAAGCTCTCCTGGTTTCGGGACATGATATCAGACAACTGGAAGCCATCCTGAAACAGACGGCTGATAAAGGGATTACCGTTTACACCCACGGTGAACTTTTACCCGCTCACGGTTATCCTTTACTCAAACAGAACTATCCCCATCTGTACGGGCATTATGGTACAGCTTGGCAGAATCAAACCAAAGAATTTGCTAAGTTTCCGGGGGCGATTATTGTCACTACCAATTGTTTGATGCCGCCCCATGAAACCTATGATGAGAAACTATTTACCATTGGTCCTGTTGGGTTTGCCGGCATTAACTATATTCCGGCGGAGGAGGGTAACATCCCCAACTTTAGCCCCGCGATTCAACAATCCTTAGATATGCCTGGGTTTGTGGAAGAGCAACCCCCGCGTCAGGTAATGACAGGATTTGCTCGGAATGCGGTGTTAAATGTTGCCGATCAAGTGATTGATGGGGTTAAACAAGGCAAGATTCGTCACTTCTTCCTAGTTGGCGGCTGTGATGGCGCGAAACCAGAGCGCAATTATTACACTGAATTTGTGGAAAAAGTACCGGAAGATTGTATCGTTCTAACTTTAGCTTGCGGTAAGTTCCGTTTCTTTGATCAACAATTGGGAGAAATTGGTTCTTTGCCTCGGTTGATGGATGTGGGACAATGTAATGATGCGTATTCGGCGATTCAAATTGCTTTGGGATTAGCGAAGGCGTTTGATATGGATGTGAATCAATTGCCTTTGTCAATGATTCTGTCTTGGTATGAACAGAAGGCGGTTGCTGTGTTGTTGACGCTGCTGTATCTGGGAATTAAGGATATTCGTTTGGGTCCCACGTTACCGGCGTTTATTTCTCCGAATGTTTTCAAATTGCTGTCGGAGAAGTATCAGTTGAAGGCGATTACAACACCAGATGAGGATTTGGCGGCTTGTTTGGGTTGAGTTAGTTAGGTGAGGGGGTGTGGCTTTTGTCGCGCCCCTTTTGTCTAGGTGTTGGGTTGGCTGGTTTTAGTTCGAGCTATGGGGATGGGCAGTCACATTCAAGTGTATATTATAGCTCTATTACACCTGATATTAATTTCCAGCACGGAGCTTCACCCTCCCACTCAGAATAAGGTGTATAAGGCATGCTGAGGCTCACTGTTAACAAACAGTTGTTTTTAGGTTGATATCCTGCGTTCAGTTTGTCAACAAAAACAGGATCTGTGATCTTTACATCTTTCAAACATTGACCATTAGTAGTTTGAAAAGTACCTCGCCACTTATTATACCCACTGTTTTTAGCAGAAAAGCTGACACTGTGAACTAACTGAATAGTACGACGTTGTTTAAATGGTAGAGACTGTAAGTAAGAAGGATTAACATATTTCCACGAATTATGAAGTATTTGTGTGTTTCCACAATACCTGAGTAAATTAGTTTGTTGTACTCTATCTAAACATTTCCAGTCACCATCTAAAACTGATAGGTTTTCACATTCAAAACCAAAATTATTGCCAGTATCAGAAAGTGGAATTTCTAGAACATCCAGTAGTTCTGGTTCTCTACCTTCAATAAGTCGAATACATTCTGGAATCCGACCATCTTCAGGATATCGATCATCGCAAACAGGACGAACCCATTTACCCGTATCGCGATCAATTCCAGCAATGCAACGTTCATCTAGTTTCCACGAATTGGCAAGGCAAATAATTTTCTTCATAGATGGCATATACTAATGTTGCCCCACTTTCCGTTGAGATACTCAGCAACTAACCGACGGTGACATAGATGAGGCTTGGCTTCACTACAGAGCAAACAAGCACCATCCATCAGATCCGGAGAGACTTTTTTTTCAATTTGACGATCAGCTATAAGCTGCAAAAACTTTTGTTCGTATGTTTCCCAATCTCTTTTCTTCTTCTTATACTCATCCAAAATATCTTTTGTTGGCGCTAAATCTAAAAGATGAACATAGTCTATATTTGAAATCGTCTTTAAAAAATACTCCAAATCTCTCTTTTTTGTAAATCCGGCTAGCTGAGAAATATTATTTAGACGAGTATCTATAACTGTCTTGATACCTGATTCTTTAAGGGTATCAAAGAATTTTTGAGCACTCTTTTGAGTAAACCCGATTGTGAAAAGATTGATTTGATCGCTCATGGTCATCATTCCTTTTCTCTACGTATGCAATTTCATCACCTTGAAGTTTATAGGCTTTTTCCAAACATTCCTCTCTTGATGGCAATTTACTCAATTCGTTGTCAAATAGAGAAAGTTGAATTGGTTGCCCATTAACTATAAAACCATGCTTCTTGAGCATTCTATCTTCTAGGTCAAAATGAGACTCTAGAATACCATTCTTCAAAATGTGATTAATCTGCAAATTAGAATGCCGTAAATGTTGACAAACTAAGATTGCTCTGTGACAAGTTAAAGGATCTTTTTCTGCACACATTAAGGCAATTCGGTGTTTCTCTAATTCCTTTAAAACTTTTTGAATTCCCTTTTGGAATGTCTCAGTTGCAGCAATCTTCTCATAAACAGCTTTTCCATTAACATAGCACTGTGGGTTGTTGGATCTTGCACCCAGTTCTTGTCCCAAGAACAGATAGTCAATTTTTTCCGTTGATAAAGCTTCTTCAAACTCTTTGCGTTTGAAGTGTGACAAAAAGCGGCTGTATGGATGTGAACGCACATCAACCAGAGCAGTGACACCATGTTGCTGTAGTAAAGAGATAAAACCTTCTATTGTGTGGTTAGAGTGACCAATAGTGAACAACTCCATCAATACTTGCTCCTCAGAAGGTTAGTCTATCAATTTCATCTTACCTACATCTCTTAGAGTATGACAAGCAAACTGGAAAGAAAATCCCGATTTTTGCAGATACCATCAAACCTCTTGTCTCGACAGGTGCTAAATTTTCGGCAAGTGTTACAAATGTTACATCGGGAGCCTGTCAGGTTTGTATATAACGTTCAAGCTAACCCGTGCGAGTTGGGTTACTCTACCCTTCGGGTTCTCCTACGGAGTACGAGAAGGCTTCGCCTACGTACCTCAACCCAACCTACTTGCTCATTAGTCGTTGCTTTACCTTATTCCATGTATTCGTCTGTGCAGTCTCGTGCGAGGAAACGCGATCGCGAACAATGTTAAGATCCCACTTAGGAACAAGCATCCGATAACTTTTGATAAATCTTATTGTATACTGAATTGATTATTTTTTCTTTGTTTAAAGACATTAATAGGTTTTCATTAAAATCTATAATAGAGATATTAGAACCTTATAATTGCAGGAGTTTAGATATAAGTTTATTGTCCCTAGATTCATCTAAAATCGTAGCTTCTTCATTAAGTTCTTCTGGCAGGGATGGCTTAGATGAACTTCCAGAGAAAAGTTCTTTTAAAGAAATATAAACTAATTTACACTCTATACTATATATTTTTTCAACCATCCATTTTCGGAAAACAGCTTTCTTAAAGTGCCATGTATAACTTTCATCAATGTTGTCAACTTTCTTGTCAAATCCTCTTGTTGACTCAACAAGGATATACTTATCTTCGTTTGTGCAAGCAAAAACATCAAACTCATGAGTATCTCTACCCAGTTCAGTTATACAGCATTTCTCAGTCTAGTGAGGTACAGTAACAAGACGAGGTTAGCCTCTGTGAGCGCAAAAGTCTTATTCTCAATGTACCTTACCAGCATGGAAAACGCTGTATAAGTATTAGGAAATATCAATTTGCAAGGTTTGATACTTCCCAGACAAACACAAATTAGTGCATTAAAAGCATTTTCATAATCAGCGTCATCTTCTTTTGTTATTAGGATTGTCAAAATCTCTAATGCTTCACTTGATATGTCTTCAAGTATATATCCAATATTATTGCCATTCAAAATTATTTGTTGAGTTTCTTTGGACAATAAAATATTGCTTATATCTGGCGTTGAATATTGTAAAAATATGATTGTAAAAATTTCATAAAATACATCAATTTTATTGATTTCAATTTTGTATGCAGAGTCAATCTTAACTAAATCAATTACACCTGTATTGATTAAATTGTCAATTAACCTGTCAAACTCAGTATTTCTATGAACCGTAAAAGGAAAGCGTTCTTTTGCATTCATAATTTAACTTCTTCACCAAATTGAGTATTCTCAAATTCTTTTGTACTGTACGCTAACTCTAATAATTTTCCCCGTTCTAGCTCTACTAATTGAGAAGTATATTTACTTATCTCATTTTTTTCATTCTGACTTAACTCACCCAAATAAGGTGTATCTTTCAATGTAAATGTATAGTAAGTGTTACCATTGACGCTGGTTTTTTTGCCAACTTCTACATAGCCCAAATTATCCAGTAAATTTATTGCTTCTTCTATATCATCTGAATAAGGTCCGTAGTAATAACTTTTATAAGTTGCTGTACTAAAATGTTTATTTCCTTTTCTGGATTGTATTATATCTAGCAAATAAACTATTTTTACAAGTTTAGTTTTTGAATAGGCATAACCTCCCATTAACCGTAAAACAAGAGAAATAATTTCAGCTATTCTTTTTGTATTTGACTGATTTTTCATTTTTACTATTTCCTTGTAAAAAGGTTATGTAAATATTTGTTAAACCACGTCCGCTTAGGGGTATAGCAAACTTGTATTTAATTTTATCGTACTTCTTAGTGATTTGCGTTCATTATACTTGCTCATTAGTCGTTGCTTTACCTCATTCCACGTATTTTTTGTGTGGCATCCTGCGAGGAAACGCGATCGCGTACAATTTCGAGATGCCATTCACCGAACAGGTATCTGCTCAGGTACAGCAATTATTAGATCCCAAAGTTGTTGAACGTAATCAATTTGCTGCTCCTTGCTTAACTGCTCGAATTCAGGTGGAAGAGCTAAAGGCTCAGAGATAGATATGGGTGACACGAACTAAGGGCTAGTCACCACCATAATAGCTTGGTATACCGTCTACGGTGCGATTGGGCAACTCCAGCATCTGAGACGCGATCGCACTTGGTTGTGTCCGGTATATTAACTTAACTTAAATGGCACACTCAGATGAGGCTGGTGGGCAATGCCCACCCTACGGTAAATCAAGGGTTTCGGTGATACCTAAATGCTTAAGCCGTTCGGCATTTAAACCTTAATGTTAATTATGGCGAAATCTTTGCCGTAGTAGTAGTGCGAGCATCTTGCTCGCTACATTGAGCATCTTGCTCGCTACATTGAGCATCTTGCTCGCTACATTGAGCATCTTGCTCGCTACATTGAGCATCTTGCTCGCTACATTGAGCATCTTGCTCGCTACATTGAGCATC
>NZ_JAVKBY010000235.1:0-13862 GCF_040222985.1 Coleofasciculus sp. F4-SAH-05 | reverse complement strand
GACGGAATTTTACTCCCATTTAGGGGAAACGAAAATTAAAGCAGAAGCCCTGAGACAGGCACAATTAGCGATGCTGCGAGGAGATGTGGTGATTGAAAATGGACAAATGCGGGGTAAGGGATACCCCTTGGGGATTGTATTGCCACCGGAGTTAGCGGAAGCGTTAAACAGTGTTGATTTATCGAATCCCTTTTATTGGTCAGGGTTTACATTAATTGGTAGTCCGTGGTGATATAGCAATAGACACATCGATTAGGACGTTCGGCACCATTGTAGAGACGCGCCATGGCGCGTCTCTACATAAATGATGTGTCCTAATAGCCATGGCGGTTGCTATATCATATCCCTTCGACTTCGCTCAGGGTCAATACCATAATCTCTGATTCTCTGATTTGGTGGGTGGAAGGTTACACTTGATAAGCTGTCATGCATTGAAATTGGGTATTAGTAGCGAGCAAGATGCTCGCACTACAAGGAACCGGGTTTCTTGACCGATGCCCTAACACTGTGACATACTCCTACACCGTAATCTTTGATTCGGTGTAGGCTTCCAAGACAATCCGGCTACCGCTTAGGAGACTCTTGGCTTTATTAACTACACGGGATGCCCCTGTGCGCCGGAACAATACAAAGTTTTGTTCATCTATCTGTCTTGCTTTGTCTTGCTTTGTACTGCTGGAATTTTACCCGCCCACAGATGCGACTACACATAGCCTGTTTCTAGGCGGCACCCCATATTCCAGGTTGTCAAGGTACGGTGTACAGGAAGCGGTTAGCTTTATTAAATTAACCTGTACCCTGTTACTCTAGCAAGTTGAAAATTCATGCCAACGCCAACCTAAGTTGTTACTGAGCCTGTCGAAGTACAGGTATGGCGTGGGGCTTCCGGCTTTAGCTTGCTAAACCCTGACATTGGGGATTGCCATAGTCGAGTATTTTCGCTAAGATAAGTTTCCCCAGCTAAATAGCTTCACTCGCTACAGCAACGTTGCTGAAGTTCCTAGTTCTCTGTTTCGTGGCTAATGACCGAGAAGATAAGAGGAAAAGTCTATAGTGTTTAAGCTATCCAAGTGAGTTGGGTTACTCTCCGAGAAGGCTTCGCCTGCGTTCCTCAACCCAACCGACACCATCGCAGACACTATCGCAATTGACAGCCGTCGAATACTACCTTGCCCCCACCTTATATTAAAAATAGGGGTAAATACGCCAACTGGACAGAAGATGACTCACACAACACACAACGATGATAAGAATGCGAATTAGCCGTCAATTGTTTTTTATATTTTTCAACTTTTTAATGGAATTCCCGATGACGCAGCCGACTTGATAGAACAACGATTGAGTAGCAGTAGTAATCAATGCTGAGTTACCGCGAGGTGGGCAACAACAACGAAGGATAATATTCAGCGTTTCAAGGGTTATAATCCTTGCCCACCCTACATCTATGACAAATGACCAATAACACCAGGAACTATCTTATGACAAACAGGAGCATCAACCCAAATCAACAGCATCAATCCTGGAATCGAGACGATGTAGCCTATCCAGGACAACGATGGTTAGTGGAAGAACGGGATGCTTGCGGTGTTGGCTTTATTGCCTCAGTCGCAGGTGTCGCTAGCCATGAACTGATTGAACAGGCACTTTCTGCATTAACCTGTTTAGAACATCGCGGTGGCTGTAGCGCTGACCGAGATTCGGGTGATGGCGCTGGCTTAATGACGGCTATTCCTTGGGGGTTGTTTACGTCTTGGTTTGAGGAACAAGGAATCACCATGCCACCAACAGATCAGTTGGCGGTGGGTATGGTCTTTTTACCCCAAGATGGGACAAAGGCGACTAAAGTTCGGGACATTGTTGGCGGAGTCTTTGAACAAGATGGTTTTACTGTATTGGGTTGGCGTGTCGTCCCCTTGAACGAGTCAGTTGTGGGACCCCAAGCTTTAGAGAATCAACCGCAAATTGAGCAAATTATTGTTAGCTGTCCCCATCAAACGGGGAATGAACGGGAACGTCTCCTCTATAAAACCCGCCGTCGCATTGGCAGTGCATTAGAAGCGGATGGTACTCTCCATTGGTCCGATGATTTATATATTTGCTCCCTATCGAGTCGCACAATTGTCTATAAAGGCATGGTGCGTTCGGCGGTACTGGGTGAATTTTATCAGGACTTAAAACATCCTGAGTTTCAAAGCCCTTTTGCGGTTTATCATCGCCGTTTTAGTACCAATACCCTACCCAAATGGCCCCTAGCCCAACCGATGCGGTTATTGGGACATAATGGGGAAATTAATACGCTACTGGGTAATATTAACTGGATGAAGGCAAGGGAAGCCGATTTATCTCATCCAGTGTGGGGAAACGAAATCGAAGATCTCAAGCCGACGGTTGCTCCGGATAATAGTGACTCCGCTACTCTAGATAATATCTTTGAGTTACTCGTGCGATCGCGTCGTAGTCCTTTGGAAGCTTTGATGATTATGGTGCCCGAAGCCTACCAAAATCAGCCCGATTTGCAAGATCATCCAGAAATTGTTGATTTTTACGAATACTATAGCGGCATTCAAGAACCTTGGGATGGTCCGGCGCTGTTAGTTTTTAGTGATGGTCAAGTCGTTGGTGCAACCCTAGACCGGAATGGACTGCGACCTGCCCGTTATAGTATCACCCGGAATGGCTACGTGGTGGTTGGATCAGAAGCAGGTGTCGTAGACTTACCCGAAGCAGATATTGTGGAAAAGGGTAGACTTGGACCCGGACAGATGATTGCTGTGGATTTAGCCAACCACGAAATTATCAAAAATTGGGACATCAAACAGCGAGTTGCCAAACGCTTACCCTACGGAGACTGGTTGAAACAGCATCGTCAGGTTTTATCCCCTCAACCCTTTACCGATACAACCAAACTAGACGCCCAAACCTTACTCCAGCAGCAAACCGCCTTTGGGTATACGGCTGAGGATTTGGATATGATCCTAGAACCGATGACCTCTCAAGGGAAAGAACCCACGTTTTGTATGGGAGATGATATTCCTTTGGCGGTTCTCTCGGATAAGCCGCGCCTGCTGTATGACTATTTCAAACAACGGTTTGCCCAAGTCACGAATCCACCGATTGACCCTTTGCGGGAAAGTCTGGTGATGTCTTTAAGTATGGAATTGGGTCAACGGGGGAATCTGTTAGAGGCTAAACCCGAGTATGCCCAACTGCTGAAACTGAAAACCCCAGTTCTGAATGAAGCCGAGTTAAATGCAATCAAAACCTCTGGATTTGCCACCACAGAACTCTCCACGTTATTTCAAATTAGCGCCGGTCCGGATGGGTTAAAAGCTGCCATTGATCAATTATGTGACCAAGCGGATCAAGCGGTGAAATCTGGCTCAAAAGTCCTGATTTTGAGCGATAAAATTGGTGAGAGTGTCGGTGAAACCACCAGTTATATTCCACCCCTATTGGCAGTTGGGGCGGTTCACCATCATCTGATTCGCGAAGGGTTGCGGATGAAAGCCTCCCTGGTTGTAGAAACGGCGCAATGCTGGAGTACCCATCATTTTGCTTGTTTAATTGGCTATGGGGCTTCGGCAATTCATCCCTATTTGGCATTGGAATCGGTGCGTCAGTGGTGGTCGAATCCCAAAACCCAGAAACTGATGGATCGGGGTAAAATTGAACCTTTAACTATTGAAGAAGCCCAGAAAAATTATCGTAAGGCGGTGGAAGCTGGGTTATTGAAAATCCTGTCAAAAATGGGGATTTCTCTACTCTCGTCTTACCAAGGGGCGCAGATTTTTGAGGCATTGGGAATTGGTGCAGAGGTATTAGATTTAGCCTTCCGGGGTACAACCTCCCGCCTGGGTGGTTTGAATCTGGCAGAATTGGCACAGGAAGTGATGGCGTTCCATCAACGGGCGTTCCCGGAGTTGACGGGTAAGAAACTGGAAAACTTTGGCTTTATCCAATACCGTCCCGGTGGGGAATATCACATGAATAGCCCGGAGATGGCAAAGACGTTGCATAAAGCCGTGGCGTCGGTGAAAAACGGAAATGGCAAAACGGATACCGAACAAACCGCTTATGACCACTATGATGTCTATAAAAAATACCTGGAAGACCGCCCAGTTACGGCGTTACGGGATTTGTTAGACTTCAACAGCGATCGCACTCCCATTCCCATCGAAGAAGTCGAACCTGTGGCGGATATTGTGCAGCGTTTCTGTACCGGTGCCATGTCATTGGGTTCCCTGTCGCGGGAGGCACATGAAACCTTGGCAATTGCGATGAATCGGATTGGTGGGAAATCCAATTCTGGTGAAGGTGGAGAAGACCCAGTTCGGTTTAAAGTCTTGGATGATGTGGATAATCAGGGAAATTCGCCCACATTGCCCCATCTTAAAGGACTGCGGAATGGGGATACCGCCAGTTCAGCCACCAAACAGGTGGCATCCGGGCGCTTTGGCGTGACGCCAGAGTACCTGATCAGTGGCAAACAATTGGAAATTAAAATTGCCCAAGGTGCGAAACCCGGAGAAGGGGGACAGTTACCGGGGAAAAAGGTGAGTCCTTATATTGCCATGCTGCGGCGATCTAAAGCCGGTGTGCCGCTGATTTCCCCACCTCCTCACCATGATATCTATTCGATTGAAGACCTCGCCCAGTTAATTTTTGACCTGCATCAGATTAATCCAGAGGCGAAGGTGTCGGTTAAATTAGTGGCAGAAATCGGCATTGGTACGATCGCAGCAGGTGTGGCGAAGGCAAATGCTGATGTGATCCAAATTTCCGGTCATGATGGCGGAACGGGCGCATCTCCCCTAAGTTCGATTAAACACGCGGGCGTATCTTGGGAGTTGGGTGTCACCGAAGTCCATCGGGCGCTGATGACGAATCAACTGCGCGATCGCGTGATTTTACGGGCAGATGGTGGCTTCAAAACGGGCTGGGATGTGGTGATGGCGGCGTTAATGGGCGCGGAAGAATATGGCTTTGGTTCGGTGTCGATGATTGCGGAAGGCTGCATCATGGCGCGAATTTGCCACACGAATAACTGTCCGGTTGGCGTGGCTACACAGCAGGAGCATTTACGCAAGCGGTTTACCGGAATCCCAGATCATGTGGTTAACTTCTTTTACTTTGTCGCCGAAGAAGTGCGATCGCTCTTGGCACGGTTAGGGTATCGTAAGTTAGACGAGGTAATCGGTCGGGCGGATTTATTGCAGCAACGCGAGGATATCAGCTTAACCAAGACATCCACGCTATCGGTGAAATGCTTAACGGATTTACCGAATACAAGTCGCGATCGTTCCTTCCTTAATCATGAGGCGGTGCATAGTAATGGATCTGTTCTCGATGATCAGTTACTGGCTGATCCAGAGATTCAAGCCTGCATCGCCAACCACGGTACAATCACCAAAGATGTAGCCATTCTCAATACCGATCGCAGTGTAGGCGCACGTTTAGCAGGTGCGATCGCTAAGAAATACGGCGATACTGGCTTTGAAGGGCAGATTACCCTCAACTTCAAGGGTGCAGCCGGACAAAGCTTTGGTGCCTTCAATTTGCCCGGAATCACCCTAAACCTGGTTGGGGAAGCCAATGATTATGTGGGGAAAGGGATGCATGGCGGTGAAATTATCATCACGCCTCCCACTGATGCCACCTACAACCCCGCCGAAAACGTAATTGTCGGTAATACCTGCCTCTACGGTGCCACAGGCGGTACGTTATTTGCCAATGGCTGGGCGGGTGAACGATTCGGCGTCCGCAATTCTAAAGGTCAAGCGGTGATTGAAGGGGCTGGTGATCACTGCTGTGAATACATGACAGGCGGCGTGATTGTGGTATTAGGTCGTGTTGGGCGCAACGTCGGTGCAGGAATGACTGGCGGGTTAGCCTACGTCCTGGATGAAGATTCACAATTTCCGGCAAAAGTCAACCCCGAAATTGTTAAGATTCAACGGGTAACCACATCGGCTGGGGAACAGCAGCTAAAAGCCCTGATACAAGCCCATGTTGACCGCACCGACAGTGCCAAAGCCAAGACAATTCTGGCAAATTGGTCGGAATTCTTAGGCAAATTCTGGCAAGTGGTGCCACCGTCGGAGGAAGATACCCCAGAAGCCAATCCCGATGCGGTGAAAGAACGGGAGTTAAGTCCAGTTCAGTAAAACCTTAGGGGCGCACGTCAGTCATTAAGCTCAACCCCTCACCCCCAGCCCCTCTCCCAAGGTTGGGAGAGGGGAGCAAGAGGGGAGCAAGAGAATCCGGTTCCCCTTCTCCCATGAAACAAAAGCGAAGCATCCTCTGTCTATCCCTCCTCTTCGTAGGGGAGAATTCAAAGCCTTTCTCCTTGCAGGAGAGAGGTTTTCTACCTGACTGTTTTTCCAGCAAATCTTCAGCTAGAGGGAACCTTAAATCTGCCTTTTCCTTCATAATTTAGTAAGGAGAAAAAATGTCTCCTTGATTTGTACTGCGATACTATCGACCTTTTGTAGAAAGAAGCACTGCCATGGTTCAATACTCCATTAGTGCCACCAACAATCCCAAAAAACCGATCAAACTGTGCATCTGGGAATCGGCTGTGCTAACCGACTCTCGCGTTCGCCCTTTTCAATTCAAAGCGAATTATAGCTGTGAGAATCTACCCGAAGCCATGGAGATTCTCCGACAAGTTGAGACGAAGTCCCAACAATACGAGGCGGTTGCCTAATGAACCAAAGGACAAATGACGAATATAGTCTCGCTATCGACTAACCCTCCGCTACCGATCAATGAATATCAAATTAAAGTCGATATGGCGGCACATTTTTCCACTATATAAAATTACCTAAAATCAGCAGAAAAGTCAATCCCTAATTCTATTTTTTTTGGGGAAACCTATTTTATGGGTTAGGTGTTCTGTAGGGGCGAGTCGCTGCACTATCGTTAAGGGGAAACACTTTAATTTTCTCGACTCGCCCCAGTATCGCGACAGAGAAAACCATTAATTTATTCGAGGAATCCTCTCCGTTAGTTCACCCGTGAGAAGGGTAATGTGGTGGGTTACGGCGGATATATTATTAAAGGGTTTGTTTCTCTATTAAGTACCGCCTAACCCACCCTACGGGTTAAGGTGAAATTAGGTCTATAGGGCGCAACGAAGTCAAACAAGCGTGAAAGAAATTAATTTATACTGCCAACAAAACAGTGATCGACTCGATCGCTATCTGGCTCAACAATTACCGGATTTGTCGCGATCGCGTATCCAAAAACTGATTGAAGAGGGCAATGTAAAGCTTAACCATAACCTCTGCACCTCCAAAAAAGCCACCATTCAACCTGGAGACTCTATCCACCTAACTATCCCTGATGCCAAACCCTTAGAGCTAAAACCAGAAGCGATTCCCCTGGATATCCTCTATGAAGATGACCAAATCCTGATTGTCAACAAACCCGCCGACTTAGTTGTTCATCCCGCTCCTGGACACGAAAATGGCACACTTGTCAATGCCCTTCTCGCCCATTGTTCTAACTTAGCTGGAATTGGTGGCGTACAACGTCCCGGAATTGTCCACCGTTTAGACAAAGATACCACCGGTGCGATCGCGATCGCTAAAACTGACCACGCCCACCATCACCTACAAGCCCAACTCAAAGCCAAAACCGCCCGTCGAGACTATCTCGGCGTCGTCTATGGTTCTCCCGCCACCGAAACTGGCACCATTAACCTCCCCATCGGACGCCATCCCAGCGATCGCAAAAAAATGGCAGTCGTTCCCCTAGAAAAAGGCGGACGCTCTGCAATTACCCATTGGCAGATTAAAGAACGCCTAGGCAACTATACCCTGATCCACTTCCAACTGGAAACCGGACGCACCCATCAAATTCGCGTCCACACCGCCCATATCGGACACCCAATTGTCAGTGACCCCGTGTATAGTAAAGGTCGAGACATCGGCGTCAATCTCCCTGGACAAGCCCTTCATGCATGGCGACTACGATTACAGCATCCCAATACAATTGCCCGTCCCCTCTCTCCTAACCAAGGAGACCAGAGGACGGACAATGAATCTGGGGACTGGATTGAGGTTATTGCCCCACTCCCCCCAGCCTTTAGCACACTCCTAACCGTACTGCGGCGGCGTGCTTCATCCGCTAGTACCTAACGCTTAGGTACACGGGACATGTAATCGATATTCTGGGCAGACACGCGGGGCAGCGGATTGGGTTTGGCATTAACTCCCCGTGCCATATCCAGGAAGTTCGTAGGATCACCGGCTTTAGCCTGCTTGTCTTGCGGGACAAAGCGGCGTACTTCGTTCTGCCAAATAATTTGGGGGAAGCCCAGTTGAGCGCGGTAGTAGCCGTCGTAGCGGGGTGATTTAATGTTAAAGGGTCTTTCACCTTGACGGCGACCAGGCAATACACGACGCCGTTGATAGGGAACGGTGTCATAGCCAAAGTTGGTCAGATACTCTTCGCTGTTGAGTAGTTGATCAACGAAGCCTTTAATCCCCTTCGTCGCCACGACGATAGACCAAGCAATTTTTTCGCGTTCGTTGTAAACATCGCGCCCTAACACCCGTTGCACGCACTGTTCAACAAAGCGATAATTGCTGTTTTTCTCGTAGAAGCTGTTGTAGAAGGTTTTCGACAGCAGCAATCCACGAATGAAATCCCGCACCGTCAGTTGACCGTTGCGGAGTTGGGATTCTAGGAACCGTTCCCGATCCCAAGCAAAGGCATGGAAGAAGATCTGACGGTATGCCGCTTCGATCAATTCATCCAAGTCTGTGCCAAACAGGATGTTCTCGGTTGTATAAATCCTTGGTTGCTCATCCCCCGGTACTTCATAACCAGCGACACGCTGATTTTGACTTACCGGAGTGTAGCCTAATAAAGGTAGCGCCACGTTTAAATCTCCGTAATCTTAGAAAATCTTACAAACCTTAACTTTCAACTATATAACAGATTATGTAACCTTCTTACAAAATTAGTCATTTGTCATTTGTCATTCGTCATTTGTCATTTGTCATTCGTCATTGGTTATTTGCTCCCCCAGCTTCCCCGGCTTCCCTAGCTTCCCCGGCTTCCCTAGCTTCCCCGGCTTCCCCAGCTCCCCCAGCTTCCCCAGCTCCCCCAGCTCCCTCATCTCCCCTGTTCCCTCCTAAAAGTAACCCATCCAGAACGCCAAGGGATTTGCCAGGGAACGACAGTGGGGCCAATTTCGCAAATAGTTTTCCAAATCAGGCTGCCAAACTGGGGGGCTTAATCCGAGTCCTAAGCAAAGATGAGACAAAACTTCAAAAAACCGTCGATCATGACCGGGCGATCCTACATGAGCATGGGCATATTCATGCACAACGATACCTAACCAATCTGGCGGTGCTGTTCGTCCCACATCAACGAGGATGGTAACTGGATTGAGGAGAATGTTACAAAAGCCATCAATCCCATACTCCTGGGCTAACGGCGCTGCCCCGATCTGGATCGGACGACGCAATTCTGGATGAAAACAGTCATGACAGGCATTGAGACAAGAATTGAGTTCAGCGTTGACCGTATCAATGTTGTAGCCAATCCAGGTACAGATGCGATCGCGTACCCGAGGATTATCGCTGATATCAACCATACGTGGCTCTAATGCTAGCTGACGTACAGCTTCTAGGTACTCATAGCCACGTACCAAGGGTTCATTTCTACTCTGGGCTTTTCTTACCCCATACAAACTCAAATTGTCTCGCTGCTCAAACATGTCATAAATTGTAACCGCTTACGAGGTAACAAGCAAGCTGAAACCAAGCCTAATCAGGCGTTCAGGACTTTACCTTCATGGAGACATTTTGACAAGTTCCCCAACAACGATAGATAAGCCTGATGAAAATGATAAGCATTAGTTGCCGAAAAAAAACTGCCAAAAAAGATACAAAACACTCTAAATATATCTTTACATTTACTTGCAATTTGTTAATATTGTTTGTAGTGAATAAATTTTCTGCCTGCCTCCAGAGAGTCCAAAACGGCTCAGGGCAAGCGCTGACGTAGTATTCCGATAAATTACCTAAACAGGAGATCCTGAATGCCTTTTACCCTTGATTCAGCTCGTAGTATATTTCCGGAAACCCTAACAGCCGATGCTGTACCCGCTACGATTGCCCGTTTCAGTCAACTTAGTGCTGAAGATCAATTGGCATTGATCTGGTTTGCTTACCTGGAAATGGGCAAAACCATCACTATTGCTGCACCAGGAGCCGCCAGTATGGTGCTTGCAGAACCAACCCTGAATCAAATTAAGCAAAAGTCCTTCCAAGAGCAAACCCAGATCATGTGTGACTTGGCAAACCGCGCCGACGCGCCGATTAGCCGCACTTATGCCAGTTGGTCGGCTAATATCAAGCTTGGCTTTTGGTATCAGCTCGGACAATGGATGGAACAGGGAACAGTCGCGCCTATTCCCGAAGGCTATCGCTTATCCGCCAATGCATCCGCCGTGCTACAAGCCATTCGCAACCTCGATCCGGGACAGCAAATTACGGTGCTGCGGAATGCGGTTGTGGATATGGGGTTTGACCCGAGTAAGCTGGATAGCAACAACAAGGTGACTGAGCCGATTGTTCCGCCGAAGGAAATGTCCCAACGGACGTCGGTGGCGATCAAGGGGGTTGACAACCAGACGGTGTTGAGCTACATGAATTACATGAATGCCAATGACTTCGACGCCCTGATCAAACTGTTCACTGAAGATGGAGCGCTGCAACCTCCGTTCCAAAGACCGATCATTGGTAAAGATGCCGTTTACCGATTCTTCCGGGAAGAATGCCAGAACCTGAAGCTGCTGCCGGAACAGGGAGTTTCTGAACCGACAGAAGAGGGGTATACTCAGCTCAAAGTCACAGGTAAAGTTCAAACGCCTTGGTTCGGTGCCGGAGTGGGAATGAATATGGCGTGGCGATTCTTGCTCAATCCTGAGAACAAGATCTACTTTGTGGCAATTGATTTATTAGCCTCGCCGAAGGAGTTACTCAACTTGGCTCGCTAAAGCCATCCTGAGTAGGAGTAAACTATAGCAAGTTGTAAATTCGAGCGAACACTCCCTGATCCTATTAATTGGGAGTGTTCAGCATACTGGGATAATGCAAGTAAACGAAATTATTTGGTCTGAAGTAGAGCAGCAAATCGCCAAAGATGCTTTTGAGAAAGCCTATCAACGAGAAACGAATGCTTTGATCACACAGGTGCGGGAATACGCCAGTGAAATTACTGAACTTGATCAGGTTTGGCGTCTGCATGATTTTTTGAGTGCAAGGCGGCACGATATTGATGGCAAGTACGACTACGACTATTCCGCTCTCCTGTTTCTTTTCGCTAGGTTAGTTAAAGAAGAGTGGCTAAAGCTGGAAGATTTGAGCGGTTTAGATCAGAGCAAACTGGCTAAAATAAATGCCTTGGCTCAGATGTAACCTTCCGCACACTGAATCAGGCTCTCTTGTGCTTAGTGTGAAAAATTTTAATGTTGCTGATTGCTTTCTGAAACTATTGATCTGAAAGACTTGTCCTATAATATTTTCAGCAAAAATAAGCTTTGCTTATAAGCCAAGGTGCAAGGGAGCCTTTTGGGTTAGTAAAAATAATAGCTTTGCAATAATTCTAGAATGGCATCCATTCTGTTGTTTTGTTTACAACCGAACAGCAATTGCGTTGGGTTTTATGATTTCCCCTCAAACTCCCCGTTTGCTATAATCTTCCTGAATGGTTAAACCCGGAAACCCGTATACCTTAGTTAGCAAACAGAAAGGAATTTTAGTCGTTTTGGAATTACCACCAGTCAAACCTATCGAGCCGCCAGAAGAACCGCCGCCTATTCACGGTAATTGGTACTTGGTCAATGTTCGCCACAAGAAACGTGATTTATTTTTGAGATGCCTTAATGTTGTTATCAAACAAAATAATCTGGACGATTTGATTTTAGCGATTGAAACTCCTGATGATTCAGTGTACGAAGATATCGTTTTATTGAATTTGGCTAGCTTTAAAGCAGTGCGACCTCACATTCAAACGATTGAGTCTTGTCAGAGAATTGAACCGAAACCATTGTCACAAGCACAAGTAAGTCTAATGTTGGCAGCTAGCCGCTAGCTGCTGGATTGTAACTGTGCGATCGCGCTATTCAGTCGTGCTTGTACCACCCGATCCGACTCTTGAGTCAACGCCTGCTGTAAGGGAGGCATAACTTCTGGTTGGGCAATATCTTGTAAGGACGCGATCGCGGCATAACGCAGCGCCCAATCCTCTGGTGTCAATAACGCCCAGGTTAATTTATCTATGGCTTGACGAATAATGGCTGTATCCTTGGCTAAACTGCCAATCCGCCCTAATCCTCGTGCAGCTACGCGCCGGACATTTCCTTGACAGTGATTGGCGACGGATGTGCCAATGACTTCCTCTAACAAACTTAGCGCTTTTGGATCACCAATTCGCGCTAAAGCTTGAATGATATGGGCTTGCACCGCTTGGTCACCAGAGGCTTTAAAGGCGGCAATTAAAGGATTAACGCTAGCTGATGCCAATTCGACTAACCCGTCTACGGCGGCGGCTGGTACAGCCGGATGATGATGACTTAATGCCCCAATTAAAGCTGTAATGACATCATCGCTAGCACGCTGCGGGTGAGTGACTAACGCCTGAATCGCTTCTATGGCTTCGTTGGGCGTAACCGCTTGTTGTAATTTTTGTCCGTTGTTATTTGTCATTCGTCATTCGTCATTCGTCATTGGTCATTCGTCTTATGTACAGTCGGGGCGGGTGTAGGGTGCGTTAGCGAAGCGTAACGCACCATTTCAAAAGATAGTAGTGAAACCCGCCCCTACACAATTTCCCTCATCTCCCCCATCTCCCCCATCTCCCCCATCTTCCCCATCTCCCCCTGCTTCCCTGCTATAGCTGAATTAACAACTGATCAATCGTGTCCATCAGAAACTGGCATTTATCCTGCTGGTTGGTTTCGGCGTCCGGATCACTTTCTAAGATGGCTTCTAACATTCGCTTGATATTCAGCAGCTTTAAACTATTCGGCACCTTCGCCTCAATGATCGCTTGCGCTGCGGCTAAATGACCGATCGCGCCTAGGTCAAACATCGCCGCCCAGCGCAAATACATATTCGGATGATCCAAATTTTTGATGATCCGCTCAATATATTGCGGCTCTTTTGTCAATAGATATAAATACCGAGCTGCCGCACATTGAACCCGTTCCGACTGATGGGTTAAAAAGGGTTCAATCTGGCGACCAGCTTGCCAAACCTCTAACGTGCCTAACGCTTCAATCAAGGCTTCATAGGGTTGCTCGGCTTCAGCGTTTAGCAGATTCAGCAAGGGGGAGATAGCGCTGCGATCGCCAATCGCGGCTAAAGCCTGAATAATCGCCTCTCGAAGGCTCAGATCCGGACAATCTAAGGCAGCAATTAACGCAGGTACAGCTTGGGGATTTTTTAACTCACCCAATGCTCGCGCCGCCTGACGTCGCAAGGGATATCCGCCTGCTTGGGTGCGATAGGCTTCATCTTGGAGGGCTTCACATAGCACTGTCCACGAGTCCTGTACTTTATTCTTACCCAACCACCATGCGGCATAATAGCGCAACTGATTATCGTCTCCATTTAAAGCCGCGATCGCAGTTTCTGCCGAACTTATGGGTTGGGGGGGAGAAGCGGTAGTCATTTATACAAAAAATTGGAGATCTAAATCGCTTTTTATCTAATTCGGCAAGAAGACCCTCACTTGAGCGTGATGGGATGAATTGCCAGAGATGCTATAATCAAAATGGTTTGAATCCCCTCGGTGGGCGGTAGTGAAGGGCTTTTTAAGCGGCACGATGGCACCGGAAAGTC
>NZ_JAVKBY010000231.1:0-41937 GCF_040222985.1 Coleofasciculus sp. F4-SAH-05 | reverse complement strand
AATGATTTCGACATTGATGAATGTTATGCTCCTCGTATTCTGGTGGGCATTTAAATTGGGTATGAGTAGCGAGCTTTCCGGCTCGCACACCAATGATTTCGCCATTGATGAATGTTATGCTCCTCGTATTCTGGTGGGCATTTAAATTGGGTATGAGTAGCGAGCTTTCCGGCTCGCACACCAATGATTTCGCCATTGATGAATGTTATGCTCCTCGTATTCTGGTGGGCAATGCCCACCCTACGGGATATCAATGGTGTCATTGCTGCTAAAAGGCTTCATGAAAATCCATGTTCTTGGTGAACACTGGTAAGTTAGTTATTATCGTTCGCTTTCGTTACTGCACTATGTCATCGACTGTATCCTCTACTCCTAGCCCCGTGATTCCGGTTGAGAAAATCCGTTATAACGATCAGGGGCTTGTCCCCGCCATTGTCCAGGATTATCTGGATGGTACGGTATTGATGATGGCGTGGATGAATCGGGAATCATTGCAGCAAACCCTGGAAACTGGGGAAACTTGGTTCTGGAGTCGATCGCGTCAGGAGTTATGGCACAAAGGCGCAACATCGGGTCATTTGCAATATGTGCGATCGCTCCGTTATGACTGTGATAGTGATACGCTGCTGATTGGTGTGGAACAGGTGGGAGATATTGCCTGTCATACCGGGGAACGCAGTTGTTTTCATCAGGTGGATGGGATAAAGGCTGCACCGCCTGCGGATACCTTGTCTCAGGTGTTTGAGGTGATTTGCGATCGCAGAGATAATCCTACTGCTGAATCCTATACCTGTAAGCTATTTAATGGTGGGGATAATAAGATTCTTAAAAAGATTGGCGAAGAAGCCGCCGAGGTGGTAATGGCGTGTAAGGATGATCAGAAAGATGCGATCGCGTCAGAAGCGGCTGATTTGTTTTATCACACGTTGGTGGCGTTAGCGCATCACCAGGTTGATGTGCGGGATGTTTATCGCAAATTACAGGAGAGAAGGCGATAGATAATCCCCAAAAATAGCTGTTCTGGAGTTAAGATTACATCCAAAATGACTGGTGTAGCACAGCGAAAATGATGGAATAGATTTTCTATCATGTCCGGATAATCACTTACGATATAACTTCTATGCACCAAGTCGATGAAAACAGCATTTGGACGTTTGTGTGTTGCCAATTTTATCGCAAGTAATCAAGCGGACATGGTATTACGATTGAATGGGACACAAAGCTTTGCGCCCCTACGGTTTGTGGGCGTAAGGTTCATCGACTAAATTAGGTGTGCCATGCCACTCCAATGTAATGTAGGGGTTTGACGGCTTAAGTCTTGCCTATCACTCTAGCTAATAGTTCTGGCGCAATCCAAAAACCAGCCTCTTGTTTTAGCTGATTCAATACTGTGGGTAAGGATAAGATTTGTCCTTGATCCTTCGCTCGAATTAGAATCCCTAGTACTCCAGTAATTCTCAGTCCTAACGATTTGGCAACCTGTCGTGCATCTCGCTCATCCAAGAGTATCCAATCTGCTGGCAATTCTAAAGCTAAAGCGATGGCTTCTGATTCACCTTGATCTAGCGTTTGTTTTAACAAGTTTGCAATTGAGCGGTTATTGATATCGTGAACTTGAATCCATCCGGCGGTAATGGCATCTCGTATCCGTGAAGAACCCGGTAAATCTTGATCAATCTTCAATTCCTTAAGCACAGCAGGAGGAATGTGAATTTGTCCAAACTGTTGTTGCAAGAGTTCAAGTTGGTCAATAATTGCCAAATTCAGGATTGGCGATGTATTACTCACTACGGGCATAGCGTAAATCGTCCTCTAGTTCTTCAGCACCGTAGTGACGCAAGACTTGCCGTTGAGCCAGTAACTGACCAAATTCATACTTATCCATCTGGGCGAGTTCTCTAGCCTTACCGAAGGATAGGAGTTTCTCTGTATAAAGGGCAACCGCCAATTCACATAATAATTCTTGCTCAATCCTTTGTTCAGGTAAGCGAATTGCACGGAGTACGGAGTCAGGAATCGATAACTGAAGGCTCATTCTTTCTTTCCTATTCTCAGCTATTCTTTCTACTATAGCAATCCTATTTGAGTCGTGTCCAAAAATCTGATAATTTTCGGGAATGGGGAATGGGGAAGAGTTTAAACGCTTTTTTCTATTTTTTGATTTTTCACAACCTATTTAGGATTGCTATACAATAATTAAAAAGCTAAATACAGCTCGGTTCATTGGTGAAAAATGCGATCGCATCCCTCAGTCGTAATCGTGCGATCGCGCCAATCCTAAACTACAGCATAACCTGTATAGGGTCTGATATCGATGACTGTCATCAATTACGCTACCAAAAGAGCTAGATGAAGCTTAGGGATGGGATTGAGGAGTGCGATCGCGCTTTTGGCGGCTGAGTCTCCTTGCGGGTATCAGCTATGCTATGTAAAGAGCCAGATGGAGTTTAGGGTGGGATTGAGGAGTGCGATCGCGCTTTAACACGAGCGAGTCAGTAGTTAGGCTTGCTGCCATCAGTCGCAGTAATAACTTTAGTATTATAAGGAAAAATGGCAGATGTTACTGTAAACCCGGAATGCCCCTTTTCAGAAGAAACTTTTAACCTTCTTGCACAACTGGATCAAGATTTCTATATAGCGCATGAAGCGGAATTCACAAAGTATGTCGAACAGCCACTTCAGATGCTTTGTCGTCAAGTGGCGGCTCAACTACCAAATGAGATTATTAAGCGCCTAGAACTGAAAGTTGAGGCATCTCAAAATTCTTATAATGAAATTTTTTTAGGTCTTTTTTATCATAAAAAAACAAGGCTTGATTTGAAAAATAATTCTGCTATATTGTTTATATGTATTGATTCAGATTTTCTAAGTTTTGGATTGGTTATTGGTGATAAAACCAAGAGCAAGCAACGCTTCATTGAAAATGTAAAGAATAATTCAAACAAGGAAATCATTTTGCAGAATACTTGCCTACCTGATAACTGTACACTACACTTGTCAAAGTATAGTCAAAGATTTGAGCCAATTAATCGTTTGGGAGAATGGTTAAAGCTTCTGGCTCGCAAGAATAGTAGTACCAAGGATATTCAAGCCAGTGTGCTTTTCCTGCCCAATCAAGTTTTACTGTATTCTAGTGAACAATTAACGACTCAGATTAAGCAGACTTTTGAATCTCTTTTTATTCTATTTTTAATGGCGACATTTGATGATCCTATTGACGAGATAAGACACTATTTAAATGCCAACAACAATACTTTGGCAGAAAGATATTTAGAACGAGGAATTAGCAACTATAGAGAAGATAATTACCAAATATCAATTGAAGAACTTAATAAGGCTATAGAACAAGCTCCCAATTTAGCTGATGCTTATAGCTACCGGGGACAAGCTAAAGCTGAACTGGGAGACATTGAGGGAGCTATATCAGACTATAACCAATTACTACTCATTCAGCCTAAAAATTCTGAAGCTTACTATAACCGAGGCAATGCCTACCATAAGCTCAAAGATTATGATACAGCTATTCAGGATTACAATCAAGCTCTGAATATTAATCCTAACTTTGCTTTAGCTCATTACCATAGAGGACTTACCTACTTAGCACTGGAGAATCACGAGAGAGCAATTGAGGATTTATGCAGAGCAGTAGAACTCTTTGAGCAGGAAAAAGACATGGATAAATCCGAAGAAGCGCAGAGTATTCTTCAAACAATTCAGCCAAACTACTATGAACCTTCATTTACGGAGATTTGCCAAAGTGTTCGCTATCAAGGTTTACGTATCTCTGAAAGCACTCTGCGCCGCTATCACTTAGCTCTTAAAAGCCGGAAATTTGTAATTCTCTCTGGAATTAGCGGCACGGGTAAGACTTGGCTGACCAAAGCTTATGCTGATGCAGTAGAGGCTGAATATCTTTTGGTTCCAGTCGCTCCTAATTGGATGACTAATGAAGATTTGCTAGGTTATCTCAGTCCAATTGACAACAAATACCACGACACTGACTTTAGCACATTTCTAGAGAAGGCGGAAGAGGAGTATCAGCAAGCCCAAGTTGAAAAACGTACTCCTAAACCCTATCATCTAGTCTTAGACGAGATGAACTTAGCACGGGTGGAGTATTATTTCGCGAAATTCCTATCTGTAATGGAAGTGCGGATGCGCGAGGGAGTAGCCCAAATTCAGCTTGCGCCAGATAAACAAGTCTTACTTACCCCAAATCTCTACTTCATTGGTACAGTCAATGTAGATGAAACAACTCACAGCTTTGCTGACAAGGTTTATGATCGAGCGCAACTCATTGAGCTTGAAGCCCCTCGTCAGGATTTATACGAGCATTTGGGTGATGTTCCCTATCGTAAAATCCTGATGAAAATTTGGGATGAAGTACACACTGTTGCTCCCTTTGCTTTCCGGGTTATAGATGAAATCAAGACTTATGTAGAAGAGGCTGAAGCGTTGGATGTATCTTGGCAAGATGCTTTAGATGAACAACTTTTGCAGAAGATTCTGCCAAAATTCAAAGGTACAGATGAGCGAGTGGGAGTAGCTCTCCAAGCGTTTGTAGATATTGCTGATGAGAAGGGTTTTACATTAAGTCATAAAAAAGCGACTAAGATGCTGGAAACATTCAATCAACATGGATTTACCTCCTACTTCTAAACTTAGGTTTCTCAACCATAAAGGTGAAGCATTGCAGGCTCCGTTAGAGTGGCAGCCTGGTTTTATAGAAATTCAAGTCCCTAAAAATAAATGGGAAGAGGTGCGGCTTTGGCGGCAGGGTGAAGAACTCTCAATCTCCCTAAAACGTTTGGCTAACAAGGCTCGAATTCTGGCTGATTGGCATCGCTCAAATACGGGTTACTATCGTCTGCGACTTGAATATCAGGGTGAAATTGAGGAGCAGATTATCACAGTTTGGTCTCAAAAGATTAGCCGCACAGCTTTTGCTCAGATGCTAGAGGATTTGGATGCTAGTCTCCCAACCGCAGTAGCCATAGGATTACAACGGATTGGTGCTTTAGCTAGTCTCAAATTGCCACAACCAGGTGAGACGACTTTAGCACAGGAAATAGTTCGCCTGCGTCGAGCTATCAATGGCACAGAAAACCGACCCGGGCTTATTAATATTCTGCGTCAAATTGCTGATAACCCTTACCAAATTCTCAACACTAATGAGATTTGGGTTAGGCAAGAGCAAGTTCGCCGACCTTCTATTAGTGGGCTAGTTCAGGCTTTTAGTCGAGGACATAACCTAGATGCTAATGGGCGACCTATTCGCGTACCTGATACACGAGTAGAACATACTATTGATGTTTATGAGAATCAGGTAGTTAAGTTGTTTTTTGAGCTAGTCAATCAAAGACTGCGACGAGTTCGATATGTCTTTGACGCTGACCCAAGAGGTAAGCCTCTGGATGAATTAAATTCTCTGTTTGCACAACTGAAAAAGGCTCGACAGCAAGCTGCTTTTCTCGACCAGGTAAGTCAGCTTAAACGGCAACCCAATCAAATCACGATGGTTCTCTTAAAGCGCCCACCTTACCATGCCGCTTTAGAAGGGTATCTAGAATTTATCAGAAGTCTGACAGTGCGATTGGAAGAATCACACCTCGATGCCCCTTTAAAGAATCTTCCTCATCTCTATCAGGTTTGGGGGACGCTTTGGGTAATAGAAACACTGCTGAAAGTCGCTCACCAAAAAGGATACCAGGTAGAAAAACAGTGCTTGGTGGGTCGGGATAAAAGCGGCATCTATGTACGGGTTCTACCTAATAATCAGCCAGCATTAGTTTTAATTCACCCTCAGCACCAAAGGAGAGTAAAGTTAATTCCAGAACGAACCTATGGACAAGATGGTGAACTACGCAGCGCCAGTGTTAAACTTCGTCCTGATATAGCAGTAGAAATCGAGCGACTTGATGGTTCTCAACAGGTTTACCTTTTTGACCCTAAGTATAAACTCGATAGTGAAACACAGGACAATCTAGGTAATCAAGGAAAGCCGAAGACAGCAGATATCCAAAAAATGCATACCTATCATGACGCCATCCACGATAGAACGGGTAATCAAGTTGTGCAATATGCGGCGATTCTTTACCCGGGTTCCTATAAGTCATATTCCGGAGGAGAAATTGAGGCGCTTCCAGCCTATCCTGGAAATGAGGCTAAACTACAGCAGCACCTGTATCCTGTGTTAGAGAACGCCCTCACGGTTGTGTAATCGCGTGAATTCATGAGTCTGGATGTAATTGTTATCGGTAGCGGAATTGGTGGATTGACGGCGGGTGCTTTACTCGCCCGTTATGGCAAACGGGTGCTAGTTTGTGAAAGCCATGGGATTCCCGGCGGTGCGGCGCATAGTTTCCACAGACGGGGGTTTGAGTTTGATTCGGGTCCTTCGTTTTATTGTGGATTAAGTCAGCAACGCCCCAGTCTTAACCCCTTACGGCAAGTTTTGGATGTGCTGGGTGAGTCGTTACAAACGGTTGCTTATGACCCCCTCGGACATTACCATTTTCCCGAAGCGACGTTACCTGTGTACAGTGACGCCCAACGGTATCGAGAAGCCGTAGCGGAGATTACACCTCAAGGCGCGAAAGAATTGGCAGAGTTTGAAAAATGCTTGCTGTCTCTCTATGAAGGATTGCGAGAGATTCCGACAATTGCATTACGATCAGATTGGCAAGTGATTCCAGTTTTAGTCGGACGTTATTTACCCTCACTGTTAAAATTACTGCCCCATCTGGGACTTGTCCAGAATTCCGTGGGCAAAGTTATGGATGAAACCGTGCGTGATCCCTGGGTGCGGCGGCTGATTGATGTGGAATGTTTTCTGTTATCCGGATTAAAGGCACAGGGAACGATCGCGCCTGAGGTAGCCTTTATGTTAGGGGAACGTTCCCGTACAGGTGTGGAGTATCCCGTTGGGGGAAGTCGGGCGATTGTGGAGGCGTTGGTGCGCGGGTTAGAACGCTGGGGGGGTAAGTTGCGCCTGAATTCCCATGTTGACCAAATTGTAGTCCAAGGGGGGAAAGCCGTTGGGGTACGATTGCAACGGGGAGAGGTGGTAAACGCCCCGGTGGTGATTTCTAATGCCACAATTTGGGATACCTACAGTCAGTTATTGCGCCCAGAGGATTTACCTGCGGCGTACCGGAAACAGTCCCTAGAAACCCCAGCCGTCGAGAGTTTTATGCACCTACATTTAGGGATTCGGGCGGAGGGGTTAGACGGGTTGACGGGACATCATGTGGTGGTTCACGATGGCAATCGGGATATTAGCGAACCGGGTAATACTTGTATGATTTCTATTCCCTCTGTATGGGATGCTAATCTCGCGCCTATGGATCATCATGTAATTCATGCCTATACCTTAGAACCATACCAGGGTTGGCAGCGTGATGATCAATATAAGGAGAAGAAAAAAGCGCGATCGCAATCTTTATTCCGGGCATTAGAACGGGTGATTCCGGATATTCGAGAACGGATTACCTTAGAATTGATTGGAACACCGTTAACCCATTCCTATTATTTACGTCGCTATCAAGGCACTTATGGTCCTGGGATTCCGGCGGGTAAAGCTATGTTTCCCAGTTGTCACACGCCGATTCCGGGATTGTATCGGGTGGGGGATAGTACAATGCCAGGAATCGGTGTTCCAGCCGTGGCGGGTTCGGGTATTCTTTGCGCGAATACTTTAGTGACACCCTCACAAACCGCTGAGTTATTGGCATATCTGGGGAACCAGGGGTAATCGTGCGATCGCTCAATTGACTAACAGTATTCTAAGTAGGTCGGTGTCAATAAAGCTATCTATAGTAAGTTTAATGGCACTGACTTAAGCTGGGTTCGTAGTAGGCACGAAGCGTGCCAGAAGCGAAGACAGCGCTGACTACAAACTCTAAAGTCAGTGGCATTCATATTAAGTTATGTAAATAAACCTCAAACCCTTACGAATGACAAATGACAAATGACGAATGACGATCACCACCGTTAACTTTAATTGTCCCCACCTACTTATACTAAATGACCAGATGAGATAAAAAACCCAAGCAGAAATCCTAAAATTGTGGAGAAAACCACGGAACTGCCTCCCAATTCATAAGCTTCCGGCATCATTGTACTAGCAACCATGGCTAAGATTGCGCCGCCAGAAATAGCCTGTGCGATCGCGACAACGACCTCAGATGTATTATTTTGTAAAAAATAACCCCCAATGGCACATAAACCACTGAGAATCACCACACCTATCCATAATCCTAAAATCTGACTCGTTTTCGTTCCCGCTTGTTTCATTCCCGTGGCGCTGGATAAGGCTTCTGGAAAATTAGAAATAAATACCGCCAATAAAAAAGACCAGCCCAAATCGCTATTGCCGGAATTCATGCCAATTACCGCCGCTTCTGGGATATTATCAATTAATGTACCCACCAGAATGGCAAACGATGTAGACTGTTTCACTAAATTTTCTAGGGTCATTTGATCGTCCCGGAGTAACAGATCCAGTTCAACTTGATCCATAAGCTGCTGTCGCCACCGATCTAAACGATGTTCCACAACCATGCGTGACTCTGTTGCCACTTGGAGTCGTCGGGCTAAGGCGCGACTCAGTGACCAAGCCAGATGAGGCGACCAGGTTAGCATGGTGTTGAAATGTTCCTGGTGTAACTGATACAATTCCATTTGGGTGCGAGCAACCACGGTGGCAGATCGCGGTTCTCCAGTCAGGAGTGCCATCTCACCAAACACTTCTCCAGGTCCCATCGTACTGAGAACTTTTCTACCCTTGCGGACTTCGGCTTCACCGTCAACAATCATATAGAAATAGTCACCAGGGGTTCCGTCTTCACAGAGTACGTCTCCAGGGTTGGCGTGAATGGGATTCAGAAACAGGGCAACTCTCTGCCGTTCCTTGGGAGGTAAGTTTTGCATCACCTCAATATGGGCGATGCGATTGAGGACATCCGTCACCTGATCAGCACCATGTTCAACCAGGTAGCGGCGACTGGATGCTGGTTTACGCAAGAATCCGCCATGTTGGTCAATATAGGATGTCAGTCCGGTAAATAACATCCCTCCTGCCATAAACCCAATTAACAGGGGGACAAAGCCACTGTGACGATAGACCGGAATCGTAATTTCAAACGCGATCGCAGACAGTAGTGTACCACTGCCAAATGCCATAATCGTCGCCGATAAGTGGCGACTCGGTTGCCAAAACACTCCCACTGATGCGCCCAAGGCTAAACTAGACGCGCCCATAATTCCTTGCAAAAAGGCTGCCGTTGGCATAGGTGGCTTGCAGTTTTTAGGTCAGTTTTCATCCTATCGGAGAAAGGGCATCAAAGGATGTGGGATTGTCTACAAACGTTAAACTGAGGACAGGGGTTCTGAACTGTTGCTTCTTAAATTGTAGAAAATTGTAGATATATAGTAAAATATTCAAAGGCTTCTTGGGATATTGTCGGGGGCGGCATCGTCATGAAATTGGTAGAAAGACACGTCATCAACCGAAATCATGCCTACTGGCAGGAAGCCGATGAATTGGCGTTTAAGTCAAAGAATCTGTACAATCATCGATTTGTGGAAAACTATCTGCACAATACTAGCCGACTAATTGTCAACCGACTTAAACAGCAAGGTATTGGCACTCTAGTGATTGGCAAGAATGAAGGATGGAAGCAGAAGGTGAACTTAGGCAAAAGGAATAATCAAACCTTTGTCAATATCCCTCATGCTCTTTTAATCGACCAGCTTACCTACAAGTGTGAACTGGCAGGTATCAAAGTAGTTATAATAGAGGAAAGTTACACATCCATTACATCAGCTATTGACTTAGAGTCCCCTTGCAAGCAATCAAAATATACTGGCAGACGTGTCAAGAGAGGATTATTTAAGTCAAGTAATGGACGTGTAATTAATGCAGACATCAATGGCAGCATCCAAATTATCCGCAAGTATCTTCCAGAGGCGTTCACCGTCGAGGGAGTAGTGAGCTGCGCCGTGGAGCCGATACTGGTCAATCCAGTGTGAAAGACTGAACCCATAAGTTTCTATAAGTTTAGTCTACACGGTATAACCAATTGATTTCTCTTTCAGGCATCAGATAACAATGATTGAACTCCTAGCCGTACTTTCGGTAGCAGCAGCAGTAGGAATGAGGATTGCTTTGCCTTTATTGGTGATTGGCTTGTTGCAAAGCGATAACCTCTGGAATGAAATTCCCCTGCTGTCTCGCATTCATCCTTCGGTTTTAGTCGGTATTTTGACCACCTTCTCGTTATTTGAATTATTTGCCTCAAAGAAGTTGCTGGGACAGCGAATCTTGCAAATCGCCCAACTCTTGTTCAGTCCTGGGGTTGGGGCGATTCTGGGTATTGCTGTCGCCCAGTTTGTTAACGCCCCTGTGGAAATTATTTGGATTGCTGGGATAGTTAGTGGGTTATTGGCTTTTGTCCTGCAATTGGTACAAGTTGGCTGGTTTTTTCGATTGCGAGGTTTACCATTATGGGTGGTTTTTAGCCAAGATGTTTTATGTGTGGCGTTGGTTATTTTTGCCTTTGATGCGCCTCAACAAGGGGGATTAATTGCGCTGATTCTGTTGTGGTTAGCGATTCGCAGTTCTCAACAATGGTATCGTTTATATGGGAGAAAAAATCGTTCACGGCGATATCGGCAAGTTTTGTAGTTTGATTGGGGATTATATTATATGCTTTGGCATTGGAAGTATTTTTTTAACGCAGAGGTACGCAGAGGACGTTAGAGGATTTAGACAAAAATTTCATAGACCCAGATTTTTATGTAGGGTGGGCAAGTCTTATAAACCTACCTTGGGCGGAACTCGGTCTAAATTAAGAAAGTCTAAACGGGCGCTAACTCCTTCAATCGCTTCCGTATTCCGTACTGCGGACAAATCCACATAATATCGTTCCACATCTGAACCCAGCAGGGGACCCACATCACAAGCCCGAAAAGCTGTTTTCAGGGTGGTAGAGCGGTTGGGAGGGAGTGAAGTCATTGGGTGAATTGAATGGCGATGCCGATTAGGGAAAATAGCGACACCTACATTTTACTCACATCTTGCACCACGGGTAAGACTGTAAATCCCAAGTTACCTTATGGTGGACAAGAATAACAAACGATACTATTAGAGTATTTTAGTTTATCTTTCTTACCACCCTACATAACTACGGATGTGAAAACCCGCGCAGGCGGGTTTCGTTTGTGTAGCTGCGGTTTCAACCGCTTAATAAATTCCCCCTAAAACCTAGCAACCGCACCATCTCGACGATTGTCACCAGCGCCGACAATTAAGCCATCAGCAGTTTTTATCACCGTATGAACTCCGCCAAAAAACAAATTCTTTTCGCGCCAACGCACAACCTGTTGGTTCGTCAATAATGGATTAAGTATTTCCGCTTCAGTTAAACCTGGTTCGATATGAAACCGACCATTTTCTCCATGGGTTCTCGGACTATTCACGGCTTGCTCAACCGTCATGTTAAAATCTAAAATATTAGAAATAACTTGTAAAATAGCCGTCCTAATTCGATTAGAACCCCCTGACCCTAAAACAACTTCTGCCTGATTATTCTGCAAAACAATCGAGGGAGACATCATTGACGAAATCCGCACATTTTCTTGCCACTGATGAAAGCCTTGGGGATTTAAGTCTTCCTCTCCTAACATATTATTCACCATAATCCCTGTCCCGGGAATCACATAACCTGACCCTTCCCCGTTAGATGTGGTAACACTAGCGGCATTTCCAGCCTCGTCGATGACACTAATATGGGTGGTACTGCCCCATTTATTCACTGTTTCTGCTAAGTCTTGTTGATACTGGGCAATAGAATCGTCAGCTAAAAATTGTTCAACAATATTCTGTTGATACAAATAATTATTTAACCCCGTCTGTCTGGCTGCATTTGTCAATTGCATAATCTGTGCCAAAATTTCTAAATGACGCGCACTGCCAAAGCCCAGATTCGCTAAATCAACGGTAGATAATAATTTTAATGCCCAAGCTATCAATATTCCACCGGAACTGGGAGGCGGGTTGGTGAATAAGGTATTACCTCGATAATTAATCGTTAAAGGTTGCCGTTCGATTACCTGATAATGCTTTAAATCTTCTAAGGTTAAATATCCTCCGAATTCCTGACAATCGTTGACTAATTGATGAGCAATATCTCCTTGATAAAATTCCCGAACTCCATTTTTCGCCAAATACGCTAATGTATCGGCAAAATCTGGCATGATTATTGTTCCATTGGGTTCGATGGGTTCACCTGTGAGAATAAACACATTTTTTTCGTTTTGATGCGCTATAAGGATTGGTGCCAAAATTGAAGTTAAACAATAATATTGAAATCGATTTAATTTGATTCCATGTTTCGCATAGTGAATTGCTGGTTCGGCTATAACGTGGAAGGGTAAACTACCCAATCGTTGGTGAACGTGAAACACGCCAGCTATATTTCCGGGAACCGCCATAGAACCTAGTCCGATATGAAACTCTTGGATAGCACCACCAAAATTAACATCAACGGGATAAAAATTAATTTCATTCTCAGGACGTTTTTGACGTGGGGTTTGGCTAAAAAAATCAAAGAGAATATTTTGATTCGTTTGGGTATGGGCTAAGAGGAAACCGCCTCCCGCCCCTGAGGTGAGTCCCGGTTCCGTAACAAAGGAGGCGAGAATCGCTGCAACCGCCGCATCAAACGCATTACCACCAAGGCGAAACATTTCCCTACCCGCCTCAGCCGTTTTGTCATGTCCAGCCGCGATCGCGCCGCGTGTTTTTTGTGTCATAACAGTTAATGTCTAGTCCGAATAACCACCAGAAGCTTTTGAGTTATAGCAGTTATTCACATGATCATAACTAGCATCAGGATCAGCATACGGTTGTGACAGTTACCAAATTGTCTGGTTTTTCAGCCATCAGAGTGGCTTGTAGTAACCGCTTTAGCGGTTCTGAGGTTAGACAGTCTCCCTGAGAGGATAAATAGATTCAGTCGCCATTGACAACTTATAAAAGTGGCACATCTCTTGTGCGGTGAATTCCATTCAAACCTTTAGCGTTGAATACAACATAAACTTAGCGCCACAAATGGTCAAATGGTAACTACTCATCCCCGTAAAAAAGCATTTTTTGCATTGCTACTACTTGTATCTGCTGCCAGCCTAGGGGTAACAATGGCATTATATATTGCTCCGGGTTCTTTCGGGCAGATGATATTTTCCCTGTGCAAAGTCTGGTTACTTGCACTACCGCTAGTCTGGTTTATTTGGGTGGATCATGGCAAATTTAGACTATCCCTACCGAAAAAAAAAGAATTGTTAGCAGGTACAATATTAGGACTGTTGATGTTTGCTATAATTCTCAGTGCCTATTGGCTGTTGGGTCAGCAGTGGATTGATGGGATGGATGTCCGGACTAAGGCAAAGCAAGCAGGTATTACTAGCCCAAAGATTTATCTGGGTGGCGCGTTGTATTTTACCTTTATTAATGCGCTGATCGAAGAGTATATCTGGCGTTGGTTTGTGTATAAAAAATGTGAGGTATTGGTATCTGGGACAAAAGCCGTATTCTTGGCGGCGATGCTATTCACTCTCCATCACATTATTGCCTTAGCCGCTTATACTGCTGATTGGGGCGTCGTCCTATTAGGTTCCGTGGGCGTATTCATCGCTGGAGCAGTATGGTCATGGTGTTATCTCACCTATCGTACCTTATGGTCAAGTTACATCAGCCACATTCTCGCCGATTTAGCGATCGCAATTGTGGGTTGGCATCTGCTGTTTGGGTAGCTACGATGATAATAATGAAATTTCTAAGTGTAAATTCTGCCTAGTTTCATCTCTTTATGTCATTGAAATTGTAGGAGATTAACGGAGTCAGGCAAATGCGGTATAAAATACTGTTCGATTCATTCTAATGTTTAGACGAGAAGCACAGGAGTTGCGATGAACAGATATCTGGATCAAATCTTGAAGCGGCGTCGCTGGTTACTGCTGAGTCTGTTTGTCGCTCTAGCTATTCTCACCTATTTTAGTCAACACGTTTAACAGAACTATTTCTTTTGTCTCTCTTGTCCCTTCTCAGAACGACTTGGGCGATGTAAGGGATGCACCCATTCCCTATTTTATTGCCTATTGCCGTGACCACTACTTATCGAGTTTGGCGCTTCCGCAGAGAAGTCGTACCCAAAACAGCCATCATCAGTAGACCTAACACCGAAGTAGGTTCAGGAACAGATTCCGACCTCGTGTCGTCCGAACTCGTGTCGTCCGACCTCGTGTCGGTCAAAAGAGGCATTGGTTCACCTCTATTATTCTCTGTCTCTGAGTCAGTTAGTGACTCTGGGAAACTTACAGCACCTCTATCAGCCAGGTTGCTGGCAAAGCTGAAATTATCCATTTGAAACGCTTCATTTGCCGCCGAGACAGCCAGTGGAGGTGACTGCATCGCAAACGATAGGGAATTAAATGCTGTATCCGCAACGATTCCCAGGAAACCAGTACCTTGTCTCTGAAGATACTCCGAGAAGACCACCGTATCTACACCTGGTATTTCATCGAACAAACCCGAAACCGTTAATCCTCCATTACTGGTTGTTGAGCTAAAGTCAGCGCCGAATCCGAGTATTTGAGAGGGAAACTCAAACTCGACACTCTCAGAATGACTGGGTGTAGAGCTATAAAATTGACCCGAACTCCAGACTGATGACATCCCTGTAACTTGAATACCACTCTCCAGGAGTAAGTTTTCACTTTGGCTTTGAGGCGTCGAGAAAGTCTCCGTAGTTATACCAGACATTGTTTCCTCCCAAGCCGTCCGGTCAGTAAACACAGTCACTGCTTCAGCCGGAGTCACACCTGTTCCCAGAGCCATCAAAGTCGCGCTAGCTGCTGTCATTGATAAGGTTTTCATGGCAGTTGATGTAAACATGGTTGCTTGAAAGTAAAGGTTTACGAGGACTCTTCTTTGAAGAAAAAATCGGGACGATGTAATTTGACGGAATCTGGATGGTTTACATTACATGTTTTTGGCGTTGTTTCTGAGCGGTGATTGAATTTGCTTGATTAATTAAATCCTGTCATATAAGTATTTTCACTGTCCAGCAAAACCACTCAACTTTGCAAAAACTTTGATGTTTGTAAATTACATTAAGTCAGGTTTACATCTCTGTAGTCTTTTAATGGTAAGGGTTTAGGTGATTTACGTCAGATACCAAATGTAAAAACTTTACAAAGTAAATAGTGTAGAAAATAAAAATATTGATTTATGAAAAATTTATGGAATTTGTAAAGGCTTTATGAGGTCTTCACAAAAGACCAGGATAAAAAAGACATCCGTAAAATTCCGGAATACTGAAGTGGGGATAGATGAGGCTCTTGATCAAAACTTGGTAAATTGCAACTATTTTTTATCCGAAGAAAATTTAAGTGAAGTTAAGCGTTCTATTTTTGGCGCAACGCAGCAGGTCTTGTAGCTGATTTAATGGAAACAGCGAACATATTTCACCCATGACCCGCTCCTCTATGTATCACCTTGGCTTTGGGCAAGATGACCTCGGTTCACCGCCGCCTACCCTGGCGCTGTTATCTGGTGATCCGCAACGCGCTTCTCAGATTGCTCAAGACTATTTGCAGGAGGGGTGTCTGCTCTTGGAAAATCGGGGATTAAACAGTTATCTGGGCAAATTGTCCAATAATTGCCCGATTTTATCAGCAACGAGTGGTATGGGCGCACCGTCTCTGAGTATCGTGGTGAATGAGTTGGTGCAATTGGGGATTGAGACAATTATTCGGGTGGGGACTTGTGGGTCAATTCAAGAGTATGTCCCGGTGGGAGCGTATCGCTCGCTACAATAAACCAGCCGACTGATAAAGTCGTCTCGATCGCACGTTGGAATTACTCCAGCATACCGCCGTTTGAACAGTTGAGGGCGTCGTCTGAGGCAATTTAGCATAACAGGTACGGAAGAACCGTTAGGGTTTGCTGCAGGGAGTTTCCCGTTTGTGCAGCAAGCCCTACTTAGCCGAGCATTTCCGGGTCAATTCCTAAGGTTTGAAGTTGTTCCGGAGTGAGGGATTTAAGCTGCTGTGCTAACTGCTGTCTTTTCTGTCGCTCTTGTTCTAACTGCTGCAGCGCTTGCTGCTTCTCTAGTCGCTCCTGTTGGGCTTGTTCTTGTCCGGTTAACCATAAGTTCCCCTGTTCATCCCACCAACGTAGCCAGCATTGTTCTGGCTGATTCAAAATAACTCCTCGCCATACCCCTAACTCAACCTCCATTGGCTTAATCGGATAATGTCCCCGTTGATTCGGAGTCATCGGCTCATAATCCGTACCGACAAGGTGATACATCTCCAACCTATCGTTGCTGATTTGATAGATGCCATAATAGGGAACTCTCATCACCCGTTCATAGACCCAAAATTTACCCGGTTTGGTGACGACTCCGGTTTCAGTACGAGATAAGGGAGTATCATCGCGTTCCTCACTCCCATCTCCAGAGGCAAACTCTAAGACGATGGTGGGTGTAATATATTCCCGCCACAACACATAAGAGCGACGGATGACTCCATCTAATCGAGGCGGTACATTTGGCACATAAAACCAGTCTGGCGCTTCTGCTCCCTTCTCCGGTGGGTCAGTTTCGCGCCAGTAAATCCCACAATCTTGTCCAATACAATATTGCCCGTCTGGATGCAGTCGCCGCAAGGTTGAATCAAGGGAATCAGTGAGAATTAGGCTTTGGGGATGCTCCTGGAAATTTTTCACGAATGTACCATCTGATTCAGGTAACTGGGTATGGTCAGGAAATTGAGGCGGTAGATTAATCTCTGTTAGTATTTCAGGCATAGTCGAATGAGTGTGGCAACAAATAACTGCTCCTATTGTCCCGCATCGATGAGGTTAAAGTATTCTGCCCCAGCTTCCCTTAACTGAACAGTATTGATCTGACTTCCTATTCCATCGGAATTTTAGTATAAAATGTTACTCAAGTCGTTTCCGCTACTTTCTCCATTAGACGAAAATAGAGATATTAAGAGAAGAACGGGAACTCTTGAATGTACATCTATCGCACCTCTGGGTTTAATGAGAAAGCAGAACGCTATGGAATTCGCGATCGCATCGATGATCTTTGTACTCAACTGCAAACTCAACGACTCGATGAAGTGCAATCCCGGTTTGAGCGGGTTTATCCCTACCTAAAGCGCCGCATCCTCAACCAACGCCTGATTGGTCGTATCCTGCATCTGGATCATCAGCAACTCTTGTGCTTCATTGATATCTTTAAACGGGGTGATCACGACTATGAACAGTTTCTGGAATCCCCCCTTGATTATGGTTGCACCCATCTGGAACCCCAACTCGATCGGCAACAGATTCGCGATTGCTTAACCCAAGCTCAATCTCAGCAACAGGCGGTTGCACCCTTACCTGAACTCCCGGAACGCTTGCGCCCTTGGCTTGATCCGCCGGGATGGGAACGAGATATTGTCCCAGACGATTGGGTGATCTATGAAAGTGAAGAATGGGTGAGACAGTTGACCACGGTTAAACTGCAAGAGGCGTGGAAAACTTATTATCAGATTATTTCCCAGATTAATACCCATACCGCCCCATCTACGGGAAATGGTAATGGTAATCGTGCAGCCATCCCAACCGACAGCTTCGCCGAAACTCTGATTATTTCCCGTCAACCCCAGCTTCCCGAAAATGTCAACCTCTGGAGTGAAAACAATTGTTACGTTCTCTACAGCCAGATTGAAACCACGGATACGAGTGTTCGCGGTGTCTTGTTTCTCTTAGCCGCCTTTGATCACCCCCCCTCCAGCGCCGAGATTCGGGACGTGGGAGTGCGAACCACCCTATTCAATGGTGCAAACACCCCCAACCGTTTATCCCAATCCCTGACTATCCACGAATTAACGCCCTTCGCCCGTCGTTCCTATCCCGCTTACCTCTTAGCCGATGCCGAAAGTTGGCTGGCGATTGAACGGGGGAGAGAGGCAAATCTCGCCCTTTCCCCAGAAGAAGAGGAGATTCTCCAATCGGTATCTTGTCCTACCCCCCAAACCGATTCACTTCCCCTATTTATTAATGGACGGGCGGGTAGTGGCAAGTCCACGATGCTGATTTATCTGTTTGCCGACTACTGCTACCGTAAATATTACACCCCCCAAGGACATCGCCGTCCCGAACCGCTTCCGGGTAAACCCCTGTTTCTCACCTACAATGAACGGTTATTAGACATTGCCCGAGATGGAGTGAATCGACTCCTGCGTTCCCACCATCGCTTTGTCGCTGAACGCAGTCCCGGTGATCACATTCCTAATTGCGATCGCTATTTTCAACCCTTTGGTAAATTCCTGTTAAGCTTACTCCCCCCCCAGGAACGACAACGGTTTAACCCAGACCACTATATTTCCTTCCATCGGTTCAAACAACTGTATCAAGGAACCAGTCCCGAACCCGCCCTCGCCAAACTGATCTTGCATCTTCCCCAATCCCGCCGCTATTCTCCAGAAATTTGTTGGCACATTATCCGCAGTTTTATTAAAGGCTATGGTCAATCGGACGACATGACGCCGGAAGATTATCAAGAGGAAGTTCCTCGCAAAGAACGCACGATTGATGTGGAGAAATTTCAGGGAATTTATGACACGATCTGGCAACACTGGTATAAGCATCTAACCACGGAACTGGATTACTGGGATGACCAAGATTTAATTGCCAGAGTCTTGGAATTGAAGTGTTATCATCCCGACTATACCGCCATATTCTGCGATGAAGCCCAAGACTTTACCCGCCTAGAGTTACAGCTTATTATGCGGTTGTCTCTGTTTTCCCAATACCATTTGGGATACCAACCGATTCCTAGTTTACCCTTTGCCTTTGCTGGTGATCCCTTTCAAACCTTAAACCCCACCGGATTCCATTGGTCTAGCACCCAATCAGCTTTTGATGCGGAAGTGATTACCGCCCTTGATCCGGCGGATCAGTTAAAGTTGACGGTTAATTTTCAGGAACTATCCTATAACTATCGGTCTAGTCTGTCGATTGTTCAATTCACCAATTTAATTCAGCTTTGGCGTCACGTTCTGTTTAACATTCCCGAACTACAACCCCAAACCGCATGGCATCCAGGTGATTTTCCTGAACCGCAAATGTTTATTCTCAATCAGACGATTAGTGCGGAGGAATTAATCACCTATATCAAAGATACAATTATCATTGTTCCCTGCGAGGAAGGAGAGGAACTGGCGTATGCCCAAACGGATGAAGTATTATCTCAAATATTTCCGCCGTTGAATCCGAGGGAACAGGGAACACCTCGGCTTACCTCGACTCCGCTCGGTAACACGCTCGGTGTGTCACAGGGAACAGAGGAGATGAGAGAATTAACTCAACACTCCACACTATCCCCAGAACCCTTAAAAAATGTTTTAAGTGCCATTTCTGCCAAGGGATTGGAATTTAAACGGGTGATTTTGTATAAATTTGGTGAAGAGTGTAGCGATAATGTCTGGAACCTACAAGGCGTTGACCAAAAAGTCAAGGTTGAATACTTTTTCAATAAACTCTATGTCGCGGCTAGTCGGGCAACGGATTATTTATTTATCGTCGATTCAGACACAGGAAACCGTCAACTGTGGCACTATGCCAGTGATGAAGCCTTGTTACAGGCAATGCTAGGTTATGCTAAACACAAAAGCCGTTGGCAAGATAATGTGAAAACCCTAACACCGGGTATGCCAAATATGGTAGAGACAATGCGTGAAGATGACCCGGGTGCGATCGCGCAAGAATTTCAGCTTAAAGGATTACATGGAGAGAATCCCAGTTTACTACGCCGAGCCAAACAATTCTATCGGGATTTAGGAGATATCACTCAAGCCAACTATTGTCAGGCTTGGGCGCTAAAATTTGAACTGCAGTATCGAGACGCGGGTCATTGTTTCCTGGAGTTGGGGGAATCTGATCAGGCGTGGGATTGCTTCTGGCAGGGGCTGTGCTGGTCAGAATTGGTGGCTTGGTATGATTCGCACCCCCACCATCAATCAGCGCCTGAGGGCATCCTGGCACGGTTTATGGTGACACCTGCTGATGATTTAGCCGCGCTGGATAGTTTTACTCGGTATATTATCAGTCATGAATCATCGGTTATTCAGGGAAATCAACAGGTTAATCAGCAAAAACAATGGCAGCAAGGAATTAAGGATTATGCCCGTCGCATTGAAACCATTTCCCATGATTCCTTAATAGACTCATCACAATGGCAGCAGTTTGGCGAAGTTCTAGCTATCTTAGCCTCAGCGGGTTATCCAGAACTAAAGGTGCAAGCGGGAACCTGTTTTTATCGCGCCCAAAATTATGCTCAAGCGATACAGTATTGGGGTGAAAGTAATGCAACTCAACTCCCAGACTATCATCGGGCAAAAGCCTTTACTGTCGGTATGCCAGACGGATTAACGTATTTGGCACAAGCAGGCGAAGCTGATCAGATTATCCACCAATGGCGGCAAGCTGGCAAACCGCGCGATCGCAGATGGCTGCGTTATGTCGCCCAGGCGTTGGAAATGAAGCAGGAATACCAGCAAGCCTGCGTGGTTTATGTGGGGTTAGATGACTTGGCTAAAGTCAAAGACTGTTTTCAACTGGCGACGCGGGATGGGATCAGAATCAAGCTACTACGACTACTTTTCCGTTATTTCTTCCGCCAGAAATACTGGCAAGACGCCCTCGAATTGCTAGACACCGATTTGCCGAATGTCATCGGTTCAACTGAGGAAAAAAACGCGCTGAATTTCGACATTGTTTATGAACTGGCAGGGTCAGAATTCAATCCCAAAGACTTGAGCAAAGACCAACGCCAGGACTATGCACAATTTATAAAAGAGCAGGTTTTATCCAATTGTGACTGGCAAGATTACCTGTTGATGCCACAGATAGGAATTGCCTTGGAAAAAATTGGAACACTGGTCGAAACGCTAGCATTTTACGAGCAATTTGTCAACGATACGAACCTGCAACAGCGTCAATTTGCCCGGGAACGTTGGATAGGAACGAAGAAAAAACAAGTGGATTATGTGACGAATCAGGGAAAGCTGAGGAAAGGGGCAAAATTGCAGTCTAATGTGATTAAAAAAGCGCAGCAGTGGGCAATGAATCCCGATAGTATCTCGGTGATTCCCCCATTAGCACCAAGAGAACGTCCTCTGAGAGATAAGAGAGTTAACTCAACACTTAGTCAGGGCGGGTTTGGCACAAACGTTATTATCGATAGCGAAAAGCAAGTTCCTCAACCCGCCCCTACACACTCAAAACTTCCCCAATCCCCTGAAACTGAGCAACTGACGATTACTGGATTACCCCCAGAAATAAGAGTAGAGGAATTTGAGAATGGGGTGATAGGATTCACGGTGCGTCACTTAGCAATTAAGGTGATGAAATCAATCCATCACGTCTTAATTACCGATATTCTTAGTAATCGAGAGGTACGTGTGGATTGGGCAAAATGTCAGGTGAATCTAGGAGACGCGACGGTGGAAGCTGGGGAGAGTCAACAGTTATCTTTTACGCTGGTTTCTAGTGGTTATCGGGGTGTTCTATGCTGTAATCAGCCAGAACTGCGACTGGAATTGGAGATTCAGGGGTGTGAGAATCGGATTGCTATTTGTTCGTAGTCAGCACTTTAGTGCTGGAAAATAGAGCATCTGAAGCCACTAAAGTGGTTACTACAAACGGACTGGGTTATAACGGGGGTAGCAAATTAGCGGCAGTTTTTTTAAAATCGCAACCCTACGCCACCCTGCACCGAAACCGCTGTTCCGCCTCCTTTACGATAGGCATCAAAGGCAATAATTGCATTCCCAAAAAGCACTGTAGTACCCCCAGGAACAACATAATCAATCCCCGGTTGCAAGGCGAAACTGGTTTGATCTCCCACCGGCGACGGCGTATCACCACTAGCAAACGCCGCACCCGCCCCCAGATAAACATCCGTTTGCCAGTTGAGGGGAAAATCATAAGAAATAGTTGGCACCACCGCCGTACCTGCACCAATCAGGGCTTGCGCTCGCAGAGAGACAGGAAGTTCTAAGAGTTTGTATCGTACCGCCAAAACTCCCCCAAATTGCCGCCCTTCACCGCGACTATCTTCTTCAATACCGAAAGTACCACCAGCGCCGACATAACTACCATAAGCGGCTTGAGCTGATGCTGATGTGGGGGTAAACGCCATACTCGCTAGTACCGCTGTGGCAAGGGTGACGCTGATGCCAATAAAATGTCGCATATTCGGACTCCTCAGTACTGATGTCGCTGATTTTAGCTTGTGACCTACCTGACTTTCCATGGGGTGTCATGAACTACCCAGACCTACTTCGTTGAGGTCCCTTGTTTCTACAACCAGACCAGTAGGGCTGTGTTTCCGACGCTTCGCCTGCCCTAGTTGCTTCATGCTTCCCGTTCGCTTGCGCTTACAAGTTTCTGAAGTAGAGCTAGAGACATCTGCGTCTACGAGGCTCGTTCCAAACCCCGGTAGCTTTCCTAATGCCCACATCTAAAATGGATTTGTTTAGTCCGGCTTTTTGCTTTTTGCGCTTACCTTTTTTGGCTTGGCGGGTCATTTTAGAGACTTCTAGTTTTTCTGTAGCAACGAAGCTATTACAGCGTACAATGTCTGTTGCTACTTGGTGTACCCAATTTTGACGCTGATTAGCTACCTTACGGGAAAATTTGCTAATTTTAGCTTGGGTCTTTTTCCACCGGCTAGAGCCTTTCTGTTTCTTCTGTCTATTGGGAGCCGTTTTACGACGCTTTCCCTTAGAAAGATGCTTGATTTTTGCCTCAGCTTTTCGCAAAAACTTAGGGGCTTCAATAAAAGAATGGTTTTCCCCATCAGTTATCGCCAACGCTGACTTGCAACCCAAGTCGATGCCAACTGAGCCAAAATCTGTTTGTCTTGTTGCCGCCTGTAGCTCGGTTAAGTTAACGGTGATACTGGCGTACCATTTGCCATTGCGATAAACAATGGTACAAGTTGTCGGAGTCCCCCAAATCCGGGCTTTACCGCGCATCTGGATAGAACCAATTTTGGCTAATTCCAGATAACCGTTATCACCTGTTGTGTGTACCTTCCAACCTGTTTTACTCGGATACGTCCAGCCCGAATAATGCTTAATCGACTTATATTTAGGTCGCTTGGCTAACCCTTTAAACCACCGATTAAAAGCGTAATCAACACGCTTTAACGTAGCCTGCAAAGTCATGCAATTACATTCTTTGTACTCTCCCCAAACTTCCTTGAAAGCAGGCAAAGAGTTTTGCTGCTCAAAGTAATCAACTCGGTGATTAAACCTTTGATACTGGGTAAATCGATTGCAGACAGCAGCGTTATACAGGTCTTTATGCAACTGGGGCGTGATACCGTAATGTCTGCTCTTGCTTTTTATTGGGGTATAGCCGAAAAGTTACACGTCTTGTTGGCATTGCCGCTTCCTCCTGTTAACATTAATCTAACAGACTCAGGTGGGGGTATGTCAAGTGAAAGCCAGAAAAGGTTCTCATTCCGTATTTTCTGTTCAACTGCATATAGTGTTCGTAACTAAATACAGACGTAAGGTTATTACATCGGGAATGCTGGAGCGATTGCATGAGGTGCTTGCAAATATTTGTATTAAGACAAAGTGCCGCCTTGTCGAGTTCTCAGGAGAAGCCGATCACGTACATCTATTGGTAGACTTTCATCCTGACAACAAACTTTCATCTCTAATTGGCAGCATGAAGTCTGCTTCCAGTCGAATCATCAGAAAAGACTTTGCTGTGGAACTATCACAAACTTATACCAAGTCAGCATTCTGGTCAGGCTCTTATTATGTTGCCTCTACTGGTGGCGCTCCCATTGAGAGAGTCAAAGCTTACATTAAATCCCAAGAAGCACCTCAAGATTAACCCTGAGCGAAGTCGAAGGGTTGATTGCCTTCGTTCCTCCGGCAATCCGCTATCCCTCCCCACCCTCCTGAGCCTGCGAAGGATCTGCTGAGGGTGGGGACTCCCGCGATACGTTGAAACTTAGCAAATCAAGGAGATTAAGGAATCTGGTTTAAGCGTTTGAATCACTCAAAACCCCACTAGAAGCATATCAGGGAAAGTCGGGGTGGCTTTAATTCATGGGGGTGAGAGAAACAACGAGAGTCGTAAAACCCGCTTCTATATCAGGTATATGGGAGAATGAAAAAATCCGAGAAGAGATTATTTTGCAGAGGATGAGTTAACATCAATGCCTGATATTGTCGATATTGCCGTTAGTGCGGATTCATTCCAAACCCTGGTAGCTGCTGTGCAAGCGGCTGGTTTAGTGGACACTCTCAAAAGTCCTGGTCCTTTTACGGTTTTTGCACCCAATGATGCTGCTTTTGCCAAGTTGCCACCAGGAACCATACAAACGTTGCTCCAGAATATTCCCCAGCTTACGCGAATTCTGACGTATCATGTCGTTTCCGGGAAATTGACTCAAGCTGATTTAGCCAAGGTCGATTCGGTAACTTCTGTTGAGGGTTCGTCTATCCGAATTGACTGTTCTGATGGTTTTGAAGTCAAAAATGCCACAGTTGTTGCCCCTGACATCGAAGCAGATAATGGTATTATCCATGTTATTGACACGGTAATTCTCATGGGGTAAAGTCACCATCAAAAGGAGGATCAGACCCCATTGAGTAAAGGGCGACCCGACCCGATTGAGTGGGCGGGTGTGGTTAATTGATGTAAACGGGTCGCCCCTACAGGTTGTTAATTGATGTCCTATCGAATCAGGTTGATTGCACACAGCGGTAATCACCTCATAATGAGCGTTCCAGCCATGTTTCGTGAGGTTGTTTAACCCGATTTGATGTCAGATTTAAATTTCAGGTGGGCAGTATTCAATTGACTATGTTAACCTGTTGGTTTTGATGCTAGTTTAGAGTCTAGTTTAGAGTATTGAGCGCCTGTAAATCCGGCAACGTCAGAAGATATTGAGAAAAATTCTATTTTGGCAGCAGCCTGTTGAATTATACCAGAATTTTGTGGACTAGACGACCCCCACGTTTTATTGGCGAAATGAAAATAAAAGTTAACGGTCATCCGGATTGTGCCGTTTCCCTAATGAAGACAAAAAGAAAGCCAAACTTGTAAGGTTGAAGCAGTCATGACAATGAAGAACGGTCAATGCCACTCCTGTGGATCTTATCAGATCAGAAGTAACAAAAACCGAAAATTTCCCGCACTGAATACGATGACGCTAGGACTAGGAAACTCCAGCGCTCGTTATGCTTCACTGGATACGTATGTTTGTGTCAATTGTGGCTATGTTGAAAGCTATGTGGCATCAGCCGATGATCTAAACTACATTCAAGAGAACTGGGCAAAAGTTGAAGCGCCCTGTGAGAATGGAAAGCGATCGCCCAAAAAAGTTGAATCCCTTCCTTCTAGAGCGCACGAGGAGTTCAAGCGTAGAGCCATGCACGGTTAATCCTGTAGATGGCATAATTTGAGCCGCTCATTCTTGCCAATACCCTAGATGCTTACGAGCCGCGTCTGTAGCAACCCGCCCGCGAGGGGTTCGATGTAAGTAACCAATCTGCAATAAATACGGTTCATACACTTCCTCAATGGTTTGAGCGTCTTCTCCGGTGGCGGCGGCTACGGCTTCTAAACCCACAGGTCCCCCTTGGAATTGTTCAATCATCACACTTAACACCAGCCGATCCGTCCAATCCAAACCCGCCGGATCAACATTGAATACTTCCAAGGCAACGGCTGCGACGTCTGGATTAATAACACCCATCTTTTTCACCTGAGCATAATCCCGCACTCGCCTCAGTAAACGATTGGCGATGCGGGGAGTTCCCCGCGAACGACGGGCAATTTCTATCGCTCCCTCTTCGCTCATCGGCGTTTGTAATAATTGGGCGGTGCGTTGCACAATTAGACTCAATTCCTCGGGTTCGTAGAATCGTAAGCGCTGGATCAAACCGAAGCGATCGCGTAAGGGGGAGGTGAGTGATCCTACCCGTGTCGTCGCGCCAACCAGGGTAAACTGGGGCAAAGGAATACTCCGAGTTCGCGCTGATTGCCCTTTGCCAATCGTAATATCTAAACGGTAATCCTCCATCGCCGGATACAACAGTTCCTCACTCATACGTGTGAGGCGATGAATCTCATCGATAAATAAAATATCCCCCGGTTTCAGATTCACTAAAATCCCCACAATATCCCGGGGACGTTCCAACGCTGGCGCCGCTGTAATTTTACAATTCGTCCCCATCTCCGTCGCCAAAATTAGCGACATCGTGGTTTTCCCCAATCCTGGCGGTCCATACAAGAGCAAATGATCTAAAGCCTCATTTCGCGCCTTCGCCGCCGCGATCGCAATTTCTAAAACATCTTTGAGTTCTTTTTGCCCAATATAGTCGGCTAACCGATGGGGACGAATCCCCTCCTCTTGGTTCTCTGTTTCATCGGCTGTCGCCGTCGCCAGTAACAAGTCTGCTTCCAAGTCTTGCTGACGTTTCTTACGGCGACCCTTTTTTTTCTGGCGGGATTGGGGTTGTGGGTCGGGTTCTTGAGATTGTCTAAAGGAGGTTATAGCCATGATTTCAGCCTATCATTTCATCGGCGACCAAGACACTCAGGCGCAAAAGGTTTAGATTAGTTAAGGAACTAAGTATTATCGCATCACACAGCGTAAGACATCTGACATGCTAGCTAAACGAATCTTACCGTGCCTGGACGTAAAGGCGGGGCGGGTGGTCAAGGGCGTCAACTTTGTAAATTTGCAAGATGCGGGTGATCCCGTGGAATTGGCACAAGCTTATAACCAAGCCGGTGCCGATGAACTGGTGTTTTTGGATATCACTGCCACTCATGAAGACAGGGATATTATTATCGATGTTGTCTACCGTACCGCAGAACAGGTGTTTATTCCTTTAACCGTTGGCGGCGGTATCCAATCCTTAGAGACTGTTAAGTTATTGTTAAGGGCAGGTGCCGATAAAGTCAGTATTAATTCGGCGGCTGTCCGCAATCCAGATTTTATCAATCAAGCCAGCGATCGCTTTGGCAATCAATGTATTGTGGTGGCGATAGATGCCCGTCGCCGTGTTGATCCCAGCCATCCGGGTTGGGATGTTTTCGTGCGCGGCGGACGAGAAAATACCGGACTTGATGCGATCGCCTGGGCAAAAGAGGTGGAACGACGCGGTGCGGGAGAGTTACTGGTGACCAGTATGGATGCGGATGGAACTCAAGCTGGGTATGACTTAGAGCTAACCCGCACCATTGCTGAACAGGTGGAAATTCCGGTGATTGCCTCAGGGGGGGCGGGAACCTGTGATCACATTTATCAAGCCCTGAGTGAGGGGAAAGCCGAAGCCGCCCTCTTAGCTTCTCTACTGCATTACGGACAACTCAGCGTATCGGAAATTAAGCACTATTTGCAGAACCATCAGGTTCCTGTCCGGATGTCATGAGGGTTCTCAAATCCTTGCCGCTCTGCCGTAAACTTTTGTGACTAATATCACACAATTGGATCGTTTGCAGCTACATAGACCACTGCTAGAATAGATTCGATGTTACATTTCTTAAATTATGTTGATTGCTATTTTAATATTCGATATTGCTCTAGTTGCTTGGTCACTGCACTTAATGCAACAGGCGTTTGACACACGAGAGTTTTCCTTTATGCTGGCTGGCACTTTAGTGGCGATGTCAGCTGCTGCCATGTTGGTCGTGTATTTCTTGATGGACAGCTATTTGGGCTACTTGAGTCGGATTGCGGCGGTGTCGGGTTCGTTTTAGTGAGGCTTGGGTTGCGTAACTCGATAATCTCTCACGAGGCAATATTTTAATTCATAAGACTTGACGAAAGGACAGAATCAAGGCATGATGGAAGATGCTGCACGGGGCTATAGCTCAGCTGGTAGAGCACCTCAATGGCATTGAGGGGGTCAGCGGTTCGAGCCCGCTTAGCTCCATTAACACAGAATCAGAATTAGGAGTTGCTGAATAACTCTTATGGTGAGGTTAGGAAATTGTTAACAGGGAACAGTTTTGATAACTTCAACCTCTCCACAAAGGGTATATCCGTTCAAAAACTGCATTCATTTTATAAACCTTTAATTGTTCTGGAAACCTTTATTTTTCATGGTTTTGCGAGTTTTCCCGCCCGCCCAATTTGGGGTATTGGTGACGCGATCGCCGGACGACTCATCGTGAGTGAGTACAATTGATGTGATCATTGAAAGTCAACCCAACCAGCCATGAATGCGACTGAACAAGCTCCTCTAGACGAACAAACCTTGAGCCGATGCTGTTTGGCACCACTATTTGCTGACATCATGTGTAAGGGTCAGATCAGTTTGTCTGACTGGCGTGAATTGATGACAGCGCCTTGGGATAATTCTTTCACAAGTAATGATGAAGCTATCTTAATGCGGCTGATTTATGGGGTGCATCGTGGACTTGTGAAAGTTGTCGATTGATGAACCCCGAAGTATGACAAATGACAAATGACGAATGACGAATGACGATCTCCACCTTTAACTTTAATGTCCACCTATCATAAATTTCGTTTGGCTTCCTGAGCCACTTGCTCAACCGAGTCGTTGGCTAAGGCTTCTAGGGCAGATCGAGCCTCTGAAGTATCGAAGGGTTTGAGCGCCTGGGCGACTCGGTAACGTACTTGCCAGTCAGAGTCGGTGGCAAAGGGAACTAATAATGGCACAGCACGGGGATCACCCAGTTCTCCTAATGAACTAATCGCGGCGGTTTGAATCAAGCTGGTTTCGGAGGAAAGTGCTTCTTTTAAGAGGGGAAAAGCACGGGAGTCGCCTAGTTCACCTAATGCGGCAACAATACTAAACTGTAATAACCATTCCGATGATTGGTGATATAACTGTTGCATCTCCTCAAACGCCTCGGTCATCTTCAGGGCACCCAAAGCGTCAGCGGCGGCGGCTTGGACATCGGGTTCTGAGTCGTTCAAGAGGCGATCGCGCAACAGTGTCGAGGTGAGAGATAAATCCTGATCCCCAAGGGTATCAAGCTGGCTAACAGCAGCGTACCGAACCCGAGCATTGGCATCAGTCAAAATAGGCTGGATTAATTCATAAGCTACCGATGGTTCTAGCTGGCGTAGTAGATTTACCCCACTCAGGCGGTTGCCAAAATCCTCGGAACTCAGCAACTGTTGAACAGACTCACGAGAAACAGTCATGTATTCGTTATTAATCAATGATGTATCTTGAATCGTGGCATTATACTGTCTGTATGTCCACGCTTTTAAGCGGTGGGTTGATTATGACTCTTCGAGTTCAGCAATCATTGCCCGCACAATATCTCCCGCTGTGAGGACACCAATCACTTTTCCTTGGTTGTCAGTCACCGCTAAACGGCGTAGGGATTTGTCCTGCATTAGTTTCGCGGCTTTGCGTAAGGGTTGATCGGGCTTGACAACCACGGGGTTCTGGGTCATGACTTCTCCAACGGTTTGCCCTAGAGCCTTGTGCAGTTCTTCTTCGTACCGGGCTGGGTTTTCCAGATAAATCACACTGTCTAGAAATACGATATAAACTGGGGGTTCGACTCCTGTCTGTTGCCACAACAAATCTGTTTCTGAAATAATGCCCACCAATTTGCCTGCATCATTGACCACCAGCAAACCACTGATACGTCGTTCGGCAAGAATTTTCATCGCCTCTCTGATGGGCGTTTGGGGGGAAACCGCGATCGGGTCACGGCTCATGACTTCGGCAACGGTTTTGGGCATACTCAGGCTTGGTGTCTTCAAAGGAATTACTCATCTTATTGTAGGGGTTTCGGGAATGATGGGGATTAATTTCTCTGGAATGGGGAACTCTTAACAGGGAACAGGGAACGGGACAAGGGATTGAGGGTTTTTACAATTCTTAACTCCGCCCGACAGAAGTTATATTCAGGGACTTAGCGATAGGGATGAAATTTCACTATAAGACGGCTTGGGTTACCATTGCGGCTACGAATATCGAGCCACTGGTTGAATTTTATAGTCAATTACTCGCTGAATCTCCCCATTGCCATAGTCCCAATACCTATGCTGAGTTTCAGCTACCTGGATTGCGACTTGGATTATTTAAGCCCAGGGATAATCATCGACAGGAATTTGAGCAGTCTGAGCAAAGTGGGTTGAGTTTGTGTTTAGACGTGGATGACTTAGACGCCGCGATCGCACAGTTGAGCAACATGGGATATCCGCCACCGGGCGAAATCATCGTCGCGTCCCATGGGCGGGAAATCTACGCTTACGACCCCAACGGCAATCGTTTAATTTTACACCAACCGCAGCGTTAACTGATTGCTACGTCATAAGCAACATTGGCAAAGGCATAGACGCTATAGAGAAGCAAAACCGTAATCGCGACAACCATAACCAAACGCGGACGCGGTGACGGGACAAATGCTTCCCTCACCCACATGGATGCGGCTGCACCAATCGCGAAGCTAGAACTGAGGACAAGGTATTGCCAGTCCGGTTGAAAGACCCAATTTAACCCCAAAGCCAGGGTTAACAATACCATCAAATGTTCGATCGACTCCGGTGGATTTTGCTGCGTGGAAAGCACCAAGGTGCGCCAACAGAATTGCAAATGTCTCATGAAAAAACTCATCAGCTAGAACTATTGATTAAGATAAGGAATTGGGCTACTGTTGGTAGGGAAGATGATTGTAGTCTTTTAGATAAGCCAGCGCCTCATCTGTGTTGACCTGCGGAAATTCCCCGTAGAAACGGCTGACACTGAGAAAGTCATCCGGTGTTTCCAGGATAACTAAGCGATCGCAAAAACCACCGAGACATTTGATTAGTCCAGCTGGGGCGACGGGTGTACAAATCCAGATCTGGTGAGGATGATGCTCTTTCAACGCTTGAGTCGCCGCGATTATAGTCATCCCCGTAGCAATTCCATCATCAACCAAAAGGGCTAATTTGCCTTGGGGATTAGCCTGAGGACAACCTGGGGCAAATTCAGCCAGTTGAGCTTGAGCTTTATCTTGAGCATGACGCAGGGCGGTTTGTCGCAGATTCGCCTTCAGTCGCCCCCATAGCCGTTGTTGCGCCCACAACACTTGTCCGTCTGAGGTGACAGCACCAATGGCTAATTCCGGATTTTGGGGAGTGGTAATTTTTTTAGCCACCACGATATCCAGAGGACAATTTAACCGACGAGCAACCGGTACGGCGACAGGAATACCGCCACGGGGGAGTGCATACACCATTGGTGATACAGTCTCACCCGTCGTCATTTCCAGTTCCGTAATTTGGGTGAGCAGAGCTTGAGCTAGCTCTTCACCGGCATGAGTGCGATCGCTAAATAGCGGAGCCGATGACATAGGTTCCTCCAGCTTTTAACGGGGCTGCCCTTATCATGCCTGATTTTTATCATGCTTTTAGATCAATCAAGCATGATTCTTAACATCAATTGCCTCCACCCTGGATATACCGTAGGGTGGGTCCTTGCGAAGTCGAAACCCACCAGCATACCAGTCAGTACCATTCTTCTTAACATAAGTTATATCCTACCGTTATTGTTTTTCAAGTACCTTTGTGATAAAATATAACTCATTTAAATTGGGAATGGGTAGCGAGCAAGATGCTCACACTACAAGGATTTCGCTATCCTGGACATTAAGATTTAAATGCCGAACAGCTTACCTGGGACGAAGAACGCGATCGCATGATTGAGGAGTACGGTGAAGCCTTTGCTGATGAACACCGTTTTACGATTCCGCCGGGTAACCGATGGATGAGGTGGTTGAAATGTTAGATCAGATCATTTAACTTGAAAAAGTTTACCAAATTGGTAAACTTATAATAGAGAAGTCAATTAAAGGAAGACATAAGCCTGGATTGGGCAAAGGTTTCTCAGGTTTGTATTGTATTTATAGGGGATTATCATGACTAATTGCACTCATCCCTTCAATCCCGATTGGATATCTCCCCCAGGAGAAACAATTGCTGATTTGCTAGAAGAACTAGACTGGACGCAAGCGCAGTTAGCAAAGCGTTTGGGCTATACCACCAAGCACGTTAGTCAGCTTGTCAATGGGAAAGCACCAATCACTGAAGACACAGCCTTGAAGCTGGCGCGGGTGTTAGGTAGTACGGAGGAGTTTTGGCTAGAACGCGAAGCTCAATATCGTGCTGCTTTAGCGAAAGTTGAAGAAACCGAATGTCTTGAAAACTGGGTTGATTGGCTTGATGAAATTCCTGTAAAGGCATTGCAAAAAGCCCGCAAAATTACCGACTGTCGTTTGGATGCAAAAAACAAGCTTGGGATTGTGAGAGAGTTGCTTGAGTTTTTTGGTGTGGCTTCTCCTGATGAATGGCGAGCTTGTTATACTCAACTTGAGGGGCAGTTCCGACGTTCTTATACTGGACAGGATAATACGAATGTAATTACGACTTGGATGCGCCTGGGTGAACTTGAAGTTGAGAAGCAAAGCTGTCCCCGTTTCAACCGGATCAAGTTTGAGAAGGCGATTCAGGAAATTCGGACACTCACGGTGCTACCACCGGAAGACTCCATACCCCGTCTGCGACAGCTTTGTTTGGAAGCAGGGGTGTTGTGGGTATTAGTCCCAAAAATCCCAGGCGCACGGGTGAGTGGGTTAGCACGGTGGTTAAATCGCCATCGACCTCTGATTCAGATGTCTCTCTATGGCAAGTATAATGACCGCTTCTGGTTTACGTTTTTCCATGAAGCTGCTCATATTCTCCTGCATGAAAAGGAAAATAAGGATGTTGTTTTCTTAGATGACTGGGAGCAGGGAGAAAAAATAGAGTCAGACCAAGAAAATGAAGCCAATGAACAGGCGCGAGATTGGTTGATTCCTCCTGAATATGAAGCGGAACTCTATTCTCTTCGGTCTGAGGAAGAAGTCACCACTTTTGCCGAGAAGATAGGGATTCATCCTGGGATTGTTGTTGGTCGTTTACAGTATGAAGGAAATTTCCCTTGGGGCTGGATGAATGGTTTAAAGGAGAGAATGACGATGGATGTAATTGAGAAAATATCTCAACCGACTGACAAAGCAGAACAAGAGGATGAGCAGAGTGCTTATAATTTAGCGGTAAAGCTAGGAGTTATTGGTGCTGCCAAAAATCTACCGCCTGACCTCAGCAGTAACAAAGAGTATATGAGTGGGTTTGGGGGTTAATGGGGATTCGCGTGATTGCTGATACGGGGCCGTTGGTAGCGATTGTTTCTGAGCAGGACGACTATCATCAAGTTTGCGTAAAAGCCTTAGAGAATATCAATTTTCCCCTATTTACTTGCTGGTCAGTTGTAACGGAAGCACAGTTTCGCTTGAAACAGGATAGGGAGGCGGTGAAAAAGTTATTCGAGATGGTTGAAGGAGGTCTTGTAGAGATAGTGGATTTACCCGAAGACGCTGTAACTTGGCTGAAGGATTTCCTTTATAGGTACTACGTTAGTAATCCTCACAGCCGGAGACAAGTAGAGCTTGCTGATTCGTCTGTTTGTTATTTGGCTGAGTCGATGGGAATTGATACTGTTTTTACGATAGACAGAGAAGATTTTGCTATCTATCGAATCAATAAGAATCAGTCTCTAAATATTATTCCTGGATTCAAGTAAAGATATGAAGCCACAACCTAATTCTAATGCGAAAGAACCTGTAAACTCTGAGATGGAAGATTATGAACATTTGTTGCAATATATTGCTGAAACTAAGAACACAGAATGTAGAAGACCTTTACAAGAGTTTCGTGGGATTGCACCCAATTTATTAGAAGGTCAAGATGCTCAGGAATGGGTTAGTCAGATGCGGGATGAATGGGAGGAGCGCGATCGCGCCTGGAGGAAGTCAGAGTGACTTTAGATGAGGCTTTGTTAACCAATGATGACCAATTCCGACGGGTTTCTGAGTTAAAGGTGTTGATGGTTGAGGGTTTTGTGGAAGGGGATGTTTCCTAAGGGGTGAGGAGAAGAAGTTAAAATCTGGGTGGAAATGGGTTAAGTTTGGTGATGTGGTTCGCCTGAGTAAAGAACGCAGTAAAGACCCTGAAGCAGACGGTATTGATCGTTATATTAGACTTGAACATATTGACCCCGATGATTTAAAGATTCGCCGTTGGGGATTGGTTTGTGAGGGAATCACCTGTTGCACCGCCTCACCGCCTCGATAGAATGAAAAGCAAAGAAACATGAATAAACCTAAGGAGTCTGTAATCAGCTATGCGAATGCTACATACAATGCTGCGCGTCGGTGACTTAGATGAGTCACTCAAATTCTACTGTGATGTGCTAGGCATGAAGTTACTGCGGAAAAAAGACTATCCCGGCGGGAAATTCACCTTAGCGTTTGTCGGCTATGGCGATGAATCTGACCATACCGTGTTAGAACTAACCTACAACTGGGGTGTTGACCAATACGAGTTGGGTGATGCCTATGGTCACATTGCGATTGGCGTTGATGATATTTACGGCACCTGTGAACAAATCAAGGAACGGGGTGGTAAAGTTGTGCGGGAACCTGGTCCAATGAAACATGGTTCTACTGTCATCGCTTTTGTCCAAGACCCGACTGGCTATAAGATTGAGCTGATACAATTGGGAACTCAAAGCTCAGCCAAACCTCAAGAAAAAGCCGCAGCCGCTAGTCACTAAATAAATGACTTTAGCATCTGGGGAAGAGGGGGAAATTTTGATTGTGTAGGGGCGGGTTTATGGGCTTTCATTTCGCGATTTGAATGATAACCTGACATCAAACCCGCCCCGATGTAGAGACGTAGCATGCTACGTCTCTACATTCCCTATTCCCCGTTCCCTACAAATTCCGTGCCAATTGAGCGATAATCTGATCCTGCTTCCCCATAACCCATTGGGCAAAGCGTTGGGCTAAGGGTGGTACATATACCAGAGGATTCGTAAATCCAGAGAAAATATAGACACCCTCTACGCCCTCAATTGCTCCCACCACAGGTAAATTATTACCACCAAACGCCACTAAACAGTGATGCCAAGTTCCCGGTAGGCTAGCTAAAGCAGGTAGGACATTCCCCACCTGAGTGCGAATGGCAGACTCACTCGCGGCTGAGTTTATGGCGGCGAAGGGTTGAGTCAGAACACGACTAATTTGACCCATTCGTAAACTGCCATCTAGAAACTGAATCGCCCCGGCGTCTAGAATTGGTGGCACGGGTTCGTAACCCGGCTTATCCCACAAAGGTTCTACCTCCGCAGCGCTGGCTTGAGCTTCAAGTTGAAAGCGTTGGGTGTTTGCGGGCATGACTAATGTTCGCAATTTCAGGTCAACTGGTGGCGTTTCAATCATCTCCGCGTGGGTGAAGTATACGTGAACCTGAATACCCGCCGCTTTGAGCAAGGCGCGGCTAAATCCCCCGGCACAAATCACTGTATTGGCAGCATGATAGGTTTGATTATCCGAGGTTTTCACCCCCTGCACCCTATCCCCCTGGCGCAGGAGTTCCACCACTTGAGCCATCTGCTGTTCACCCCCAGCACGACAAAAGGCTTGGCGATAGCCTTGGGTAAGGTGTTCCGGATGAATATGACCATGACGAACCGTAAGAACGCCCGCGATCGCATTAGGATTGAGTAGGGGTTCTAACTCACAAGCCTCCTCGACTGAGAGTAATTTGGGTGGAATGGCAAAATGCTTATAAGCCGCTGCCATTGTTTCTGGGTTTTGGTTGGCAGAAATTGTCAGGACTAAATCCAATTCCCGGAACTGGGTATCATGGTCTAATTCCGCTGATAAATGCCTGTGGCGTTCAATTCCCTCAGTGCACAACACTCTAGTTAGGTCAGATGTCCCTGACCAATAGGCTAAACTACCATAACTGTACCGAGTCGCGCCTTGAATGGCTGTATCTGAATCGACCAACAGAACCCTTAACCCTACCTGGGCAAGTTCATAGGCGAGTGCTGCTCCGGTAATACCCCCACCAACAACAATCCAATCGTAGGTTTTCATGGTTTTTTGCTCATTCTCCATATCTCCCATTGTGATTGGGATTAACGTCTTAGTTAAGGTAATCAGGATTTACGCACAGTCTCCATCTGTAGGTGGGCATTGCCCACCCTACCACTCCCATTTTGATTGGGATTAATGTCTTGGTTAAGGTAATGTCTAACGACCGATAGCTGCATTATTTTTCAGATGTTTGGATGATGGAATAGAACAGCTTGTATAGTAAGACCTCTCTAATTGAGTTTATGCTTAGCCGAATCAAAGACCTAGCCCAAAACCTTGCACCGCGTCTGATTGAAATTCGCCGTCACTTCCATGCTCATCCGGAATTGAGCGGTCAGGAATACCAAACGGCTGCGTATGTGGCGGGGGTGTTGTCCTCCTGTGGCATTGTTGTCCAAGAAGGGATTGGCAAAACTGGCGTGATTGGGGAGTTAGTCGGGGGAACGGATGAACGCTTAGTGGCGATTCGCACGGATATGGATGCGTTACCGATTACCGAAGCCGCCCCTCTCGAATTTGCCTCCCGGAAGATGGGGATAATGCACGCCTGTGGTCATGATGTTCACACCACTGTTGGTTTAGGTACGGCGATGGTGTTGTCCGGATTGGGCGAACAATTGCCAGGAAATGTGCGCTTCTTGTTTCAACCGGCTGAAGAAATTGCCCAAGGTGCCAACTGGATGGTGCAGGATGGGGCGATGAATGATGTCAGTGCCATTTTTGGGGTTCATGTGTTTCCATCGATTCCAGGGGGTTCCATTGGTGTCCGGTATGGCGCACTCACGGCGGCGGCGGATGATTTGGAAATCTTTATTACCGGGGAATCGGGTCATGGTGCCCGTCCCCATGAAGCCGTGGATGCGATTTGGATTGCGGCTCAGGTGATTACTACCTTACAACAAGCCATCAGCCGCACTCAGAATCCTTTACGTCCGATAGTCTTGACAATTGGACAGATTAATGGTGGACGCGCCCCGAATGTGATTGCGGATCAAGTCCACTTAGCCGGAACCGTGCGATCGCTCCACCCCGAAACTCACGCGAATCTGCCAGAATGGATTGAGTCGATTGTGGCAAATGTCTGCCAGATGTATGGCGCTCGCTATGAGGTGAGTTATCGCCGGGGTGTGCCTTCGGTGCAAAATGATTTAGCTTTAACTCAACTTTTAGAAGGATGTGCCAAGGAAGCTTGGGGAAGTGATCACGTGCAAATTTTACCCGAATCCTCTATGGGAGCAGAAGATTTTTCCATGTATCTTGAACATGCTCCGGGTACAATGTTCCGTCTCGGTGTCGGATTTAAGGATAAACCCAATCATCCGTTACATCACCCCCAATTTGAAGTGAATGAATCGGCGATTATTACAGGTGTGGTGACGCTGGCTTATTCTGTCTATCAATATTGGCAACAGTCTGTTTTGTAGATAAGGGAGTTTTAAGTTTTGCCGGTTGTAGGGGCGGGTTTGACTATTACCGTTTATTGTTGCTCCAGATGCGACTAAACCCGCCCCATCCCAGTGGCATAATTTATCGGTTGTAGGGGCGGGTTTTACAATTATCGTTTATTGTTCACCCAGATGCGACTCAACCCGCCCTGACCAAGTAGGAGAATAGAGAATAAGATTATGAGTTTAACTTGTCAACAGCTTCTGCAAAAGCACAATCATGTCTGGCACAATGCCACCATACATCCATTTCTCAAACAGTGTAAATTAGGCACGATTAAACCTGAACAATTTAACACCTGGCTGGTGCAAGATTATTTATTTGTGCTAGAATTCACCCGCCTAATCGGACAAGTCTTAGCCGCCGCCCCTACCGCCCATTTTGATACTCTCCTGAGTGGAGCAAGTGCGATCAAAGATGAACTAACTTGGTTTCGAGAAAAGGCGACAGAGCGATCGCTAAATCTGAATACTCAGAAACAACCCGCCTGTAACCAATACTGTCACTTCATGCAAACGCTTTGGGATATGCCTTATCCGGTTCAAGCCACTGCGTTTTGGGCGATTGAATTGGCATATAATCAAGGCTGGCAATTGCCAGGTCAGATGAGTGGGTCTTACAATGAATTTGCACAACGCTGGGGAAATCCTGGATTTACTGAGTATGTCGCTTTGTTGGAAAACCAAGCGAATCAGGTATTATCAGAGGGGTCAGAATCCATTCAACAGCAAGCCGAGTCTGCCTTTTTGCAAGTTGCTCAATTAGAAGCAGAGTTTTGGCAAATGGCGTTTAATGCTGAAACGGATCGTACCGAATAATGTGAACATTCCCCAGTTTCACTTAACCCTAACAACATATCACACGCAAGGAAAAAACTATGACCCGCGCCATTATGGAAACGGAAAAAGGTACAATTCATCTGGACTTATTCGACAAAGATGCTCCGAATACAGTGAAAAATTTTGTCGATCTCAGTGAAAAAGGATTCTATGATGGATTGACTTTTCATCGCGTTATTCCCAGTTTTATGATTCAAGGCGGCTGTCCTCTGGGAACGGGAAGGGGAGGTCCTGGCTATACGATTAACTGTGAAATTAACCCCAATAAGCATTTAGCTGGGTCGTTATCTATGGCACATGCGGGTCGTAATACTGGCGGGAGTCAATTTTTTATTTGCCACTCGTCTCAACCCCATTTAGATGGTGTTCATACTGTTTTTGGCAAGACAGAAGATATGAATGTGGTGAATGCGATTCAGAAAGGGGATAAAATTCTTTCGGTAAAGATTGAACAGTAATTTTATCTGCTCATTAAATTAGAGGGCAAGACCGATTTAGAAAGGGGATTGATTGGGTGAATTATGTATGATAGCATTTTCATCCTGATCATCCCCAATATCGTACAGATAGTCAAGTAGATGCGCTCACAAAAACAAGGCACTTCAACGAGCGATAATAGTTCCTGTGGCTATATCTTGGTCTAATGGAGGTCTAAAGAAAAGCAAAGAAAGGTTAAAACATGATAGTTTTTTTTTGTGCAAGCCTTGCGCCCCTACAGTGAAACACTGCAATAAATAATTGAAGGTTAAAATTTAATGCCTTCTACCTTTGGCGATATCAGCTTAACCTACGGTAACTTGAGTTGTATCAACTGATTTTGCACCATTGACACCTTTAGCAACCTTGACCATCTTATCCAAAATAGCTTGATTCGGAACTTGACCTTTCAAAACTACAGTGGTACTCGTTTGGGCGACATAGAGAGTATCGATGTCATCTAAATCCGGGTCTTCATCAAAAGCTAAAGCGACGCGCTTGGCTAAACCACTTTGGTCATATTCTCCATGTAATCCCTGGCGTTCTGGAGGAATGGTGGATTGTTGCGTGGTTGCTGGAGCTTGACTTGTTTTGGGGCGACTAGCTGCAGATGTAGGCGGCTGTTGTGTCGGAGGGTTTACTTTCGCTTCTTTGGGCTTGTCCATGCCAAATAATCGTTTTAACCAACCCATAGTCTGTTGAACTCCTATTATATTGATTTGAGCTTATCATTATCGGCTAAAGCTAGGCGTTCAAACATCTATCAATCGGGGTAGTTTGGTATTATTATGGCGTTCGCCATAATCTGTCACGCACTATTCCCCATTCCCCATTCCCGAAAATTATCAGATTTTTGGACAGGACTCAAATAGGAATGCTATATGACTGAAAAAAATAAGCCGTCTGAATCTCTCAGTAGCGGGAATGCTCAGAAGGGTAATCAATCTTCACTTAGACTATCTACACTAACTCAGGCTCAACTCAAAACCTTAATCGTTCAGGCAAAGGTACAGTGTAAAGGGGGAGAATTACCAACCTATATCCCCTTACTCGCCAAGGCAGATCCAAGCTGGATAGCGGTACAGGTACAGAGGATTCAAGGAGAGAAAATAGCGGTGGGCGATATTGGCTGTTCTTTTCCCTTGATGAGTGTGATTAAGCCATTTGTTCTGCTATTTTTGCTGGAGAAATTGGGAAGCGAGGCGGTATTTTATCGGGTAGGAAGGGAAGCCTCAGATCAGCCCTTTAATTCCTTAGCGCAATTACAAGCAGATCGGGGAAAGCCGCGCAACCCAATGATTAATAGTGGCGCGATCGCACTCGCTGGGCGTTTACCGGGTAAGGATGGGGCGTCTTGTTGTGAAAGTCTGCGCCAGTGGCTGAATCAGCGATCGCACTCTCAGTTAGTTTTAGATGAAGCGATGTTACAGTCGGTGCGTTCTCTCCCCAATGAACGGAACCACGCGATCGCGAATCTATTAGCCGCCTCGGGTTATCTGGATCACCCAGAAATCGCCCTGGATACCTACAATCACGTCTGTTGTCTATCGGGAACGGTGAGGGATTTAGCTAATTTGGGAATGTTGCTGGCGCAGGATAGTAGCATGATATCACCTCAACACCGCCGTACTGTTAACGACATTCTGATCACCTGTGGATTGTATCAAGCCTCTAGTCGCTTCGCGGCGGATGTGGGATTGCCAACTAAGTCTGGGGTGAGTGGAGCGATGGTTTCTGTCGTACCTTCTCAGGGTGCGATCGCTTGTTATTCTCCGGCGTTAGATGAGATGGGGAATTCTCAAGCCGGGTTGTTTATTGTTCAGCAATTGGCGCAGGCTTTCTGTTAGCAAGGCAACAGGCAACAGGCAACAGGCAACAGGCAACAGGCAACAGGCAACAGGTGCAAGATGTAATTATTAATACAATTCATACTTTAAAAATGTGCAAGGAATAGAGCCGTTATATACTGGAATTCGGCGCGATGCTTTAAGTCCGACTCGCTTTGCCAACTGCTTATTCCCGGTTAAAATAAATGCTGTCCAGCCTTTAAATCGTTGTTTAAAGATATCGCCGAGTAATTTATATAAATCTCCCAATTCCTGAGCCTTCCCTAACCGTTCTCCGTAAGGAGGATTGCAGATAATTATTCCGCGATCGGCTGGCGGTTCTAGCTGAGAAAGGTCTTGTTGAATAAAGGTGATCTGATCTAAAATGCCACAGTGCAGGGCATTACTCCGAGCTTGGTTGAGGATATCCGCCGCGCGATCGCACCCGGTAATCGGTGCAGCTAATTCCTGGTGCTGACAGGCTTTTGCCTCGTTGAGCAGGTGTTGCCAAAGGGTGGGATCAAAGTCTAACCAACGTTCAAATGCAAACTGTTCTCGAAACAAGCCAGGGGCAATAGTTAAGCTGATTAAACTGGCTTCTAAGGGTAATGTTCCGGAACCACACATTGGGTCTAATAATGGTAACGTTGGCTGCCATTCTGCTAATTCTAACAGTGCGGTGGCTAAAGTTTCTTTGAGGGGAGCAAGTCCCATGGCGGGTCGATATCCGCGCCGATGTAGACTGGTTCCTGAACTATCTAAACTAAGAATACAACGGTTTTGATGAATGTGAACATTGACGAATAGGTCAGGCTTTTCTATATTGACACTCGACCGTTTACCAAATTGGTTCCGTTGTTGATCAACGATCGCGTTTTTGACCTGGAGGGCGGTAAAATGACTATGGTTAAGCTGTTTAGTCTTTCCTGTCGCATTTACGGCTAAAGTGTGCTTCGGTTTCAGGTATTGTGCCCAGGGGATAGTTTGTACTCCCTGATACAGTTGTTTCGCATTTGCACAAGGAAATTCGGCTAAAACAACGAGTACCCGGAAAATCGTTCTCGCCCAGAGGTTGACTCGGTACATTAACGCTGTATCCCCCTGAAAATGCACCCCCGTAAAATCAGGATGCACCTCCTGCGCCCCTAGGCGTTCAAGTTCTTGCGCCGCAATGGGTTCTAATCCACGGGCGACTGTGGCAAAGTAGTGGTTCACGTTTTGTGCAGGTGGGGACAATAAAAGTTAAAGGCGGGGGTTGTCATTTGTCATTCGTCATTTGTCATTTGTCATTCGT
>NZ_JAVKBY010000229.1:0-18763 GCF_040222985.1 Coleofasciculus sp. F4-SAH-05 | reverse complement strand
ACTGCGGTTTCCTTGACTATCTTCCCCATCCAATAAAATGCTATCAGTCGCCAGAATTACTATCTTCCCGGCATCTCCTTCTGCAAAGGTAGTGGCAGAAATTCTAGCGCCATTGGTTGCAGTTAAAGAGCCACTAAAAATTTCCACACCCCGAGAATTTCCCTTGGCTCCCGGTTGCACTGTACTAAAAACACCACTAATGTCTCCTTGACTATCTTCCCCATCCAATAAGATGCTATCGGTTGCCCGAATTACTATCTTACCCGCATTTCCTTCTCCCAAGGTAGAGGCATTAATTCGAGCACCATTAGTTACGGTTAAAGAGCCACTCTTAATTTCCACTCCCTCAGAATTTCCGTTGGCTATCGGTTGCACTGTACTAAAAACACCACTAGAGAATCCTTGACTATCTTCCCCATCCAATAAGATGCTATCAGTCGCCCGAATCACCACCTTACCCGCATCTCCTTCTGCAAAGGTAGTGGCATCAATTTGAGCGCCATTGATTGCGCTTAAAGAGCCACTATAAATGTTCACACCCCCAGAATCACCCTTGGCTTCAAAATCAACTGTACTAAAAACACCACTAATGTCTCCTTGACTATCTTCCCCATCCAATAAGATGCTATCAGTCGCCCGAATTACTATCTTACCGGCATCTCCTTCTCCAAATGTAGTTGCATCAATTTGAGCGCCGTTGGTTACAGTTAAAGAGCCACTAAAAATTTCCACGCCCCCAGAATTACCCTTGGCTCCCGGTGCCACTTGACTAAAAACACCACTAGAGAATCCTTGACTATCTTCTCCATCCAATAAGACGCTATCGGTTGCCCGAATTACTATCTTACCTGCATCTCCAACTCCCGAAGTAGTTGCATTAATTCGAGCGCCATTCGTTACAGAAAGTGAGGAAGCTGTAATCCTGACATCTCCTCCTATTCCTGTGGCTCCAGCTTCAACATTATTACTAATCACCCCTTCGGCTACAACCACGGTTCCAGTCGCATCAATGGTAATATCCCCAGCTTGAGCATCGACTGCACCCAAACCTGAGAATATTCCCGCCGAGAGTTGACTATTGCCAATAAACAAATCTCTAGGATAAATAACAATATCACCCCCACCAGCTTCTGCCACATCAATAATGCTATCAAAAATTGAAATATCTGTCCGCGCCAAATCCGCTGGAAAATCCAACCCTAAACTCCCATTCTTAACCGCTAATCCCACCGCTCCCGGTGCGCCGACTCCTGCTAATTCCACTCTGCCACCGAAGGCTGCTAAAGTACCACCATCAATTAATAGTTCCCCCGTTGAAGTCGCATCTGGTGCTATATTTCCCCCCACAAGTAATAAACTTTCCCCCAACGGTACAGATAGAGAACCTCTCAATTCAATCGAACTCACTCCTTGAGCCGCTAATTGATTAAAGAAAAGCGCATCTGGGTTAACTGTGAGTAAAGGCGGAGCCTCTGGTTCAGTTGCACTAAAAACGCCTTGATTACCAAAACCAATGGCATTAGCTGTAGAGGCGACAAAGGAACCGCCAATATCTAACTGGGCATTCTCGCCAAAAATAATTCCATTGGGATTAATTAAAAATAGATTGGCTGTGCCATTTGCCAGAATTAAGCCATCAATATTCGAGAGAGTAGAACCCGTTACCCGACCCAAAATGTTCTGAATATCTAAAGCATTATCAAAGAATGCTTCGCCCCCTGTCGGCACAGAAAACTCTTCAAAACTGTGGAACAGATTTCCTCCTCGCACTGTCCCTCCTTCTATCAGGCAAATTGGACACCCGGTTACCTGAGAATTTACCGGAAGTGTATTATCCGCCTCAATTTGGCTTTTAGCTGGACTGATTGCTGCCAGAACGCTAAGGGCGATACTGCTGACACGGCAAAGGTAACGGATGATTTGTTTCATTTTTCTCCTATCCTTTGAGTGGGAAGACTGGTTAATTAATATAGCAGTAGACACATCGATTAGGACTTTCGGCATCATTGTTCCAGACGCGCCATGGCGCGTCTCTACATAAATGATGTATGGCGTTTCTCAGAGAACGAGGTGCTTATACCGAGTTGCGTTCTATCATGTCTAGGACGAGCGAAGCGTGAAGCGAAGCTATAGCGAGGAACGAGCTTTAGAATCTGGACAGATGCGCGAGCTACACGGAGCCTGCCCTCGAAGGTCGTGAAGGGTTTCCCAGATGCTTCGTTTCGTTCCTCCGCTTCGCTCCGGACTCCACTCAGCATGACAAGTTCTACCTTAGACTGCAACTTGGTATTAGGTGTGGGCGCAAGGATGGTGCCCCTACAGACATTTTGGTGTACATCACGTCCTGATAAACGGCTATCTACTTGAATAGAATATACAGTTAATATGTGGTTTACTCAAAATTTTATTCAGTCAGCTTTAGCTGACTTGAGCGTTTAGCCTTGGGTTTAAACCCAAGGCTGGTTAATGGGACAGGTGCAAGCTCTGAGTTTAACGTGAATTAATCGGCATTAGTCCTAGTTCAGAGACTTGACAACTTTAGACAGTGATAAAGTCAGCCGATGTCAATAAACCACTAGAATCCACATAAGCAATGATTTCAGATCCTAAACCAATTCGTGTTCCGTTATTCATGGAAATACCACTGACTGTACCCGTGTATGAACTCAAACGGTAATTTGATAGTGAGCCATGAATTTGAAGCTTGTCGAACTCAGTTTCACCGGAGTAACTATATCGGTCGAAATCGTCAATGACAGCGTAATCGAGTCCAGCACCGTTATAATAGATTGAGCTACTGGTGCCGAGAATAATCCGATCGCTAGCATCATAGTAACCTGGGTTGATGATATCGATTTCACCCGCACCGTCTAAGATACTGTTGGTTCCGCTCAACGTATCGGAACCGCTGCCCCCAACGAGGGTATCGTTACCCCCTGCACCAGTGAGCGTATCGTTTCCAGTACCCCCAGAAAGATTATCATCACCAAATTTCAAACCATTTAGAATCAATGCATCTATAGATTTAATAGCTGGCGAATTATTCCTATAGATACACCCTTATTTTCGCCGCTAAACGTGCTGCACCCACCATTAGTGTGAACACCGACAATATTTCCTAGTGGACCAAGAATTGGTGAACCAGATGAACCCCCATTGGTGTCGATATCGTCGTAGAACAACCGTCCTCCAGAATGCCTGATCAGTGGTCCTGCTTCAATCTGCTTCGGTTGACCTGCCGGATGCTGAATTACACAGAGCATAGCTCCTGATGCCGTCAAATCCGTTGCGGAAATACTTAGAGTTCCATACTTGCGACCTGGCATTTCTCCCTGTTTATTAGAAGCAAGCCGCACAAGAGCAAAATCTATATTACCTTCTAGAAAAAATTCAACTAACTCTATAATCCGAAAACTTTCCTCTTGTCGTAACTGGCCAGTTGGACTGAGTTGGAAGTTGAAATTTACCTGCATTAAGGTCGCAATCTCTTCCCTAGAGATGATTTTACCATTCCTTCTTGGCCTTTTCCATCCGCCACCTGTTTGGGCGAAGCAATGTCCAGCAGTTAGAAACAGATCATCAGAAATCATCGCGCCGCTGCACCACCTTGCTCCCTCTACATTGCCTGGGTCATCGTTAGGACCATTAAATGAATTACCAAGATTCGTTAACCATTGGATCTGCCCGATCGGTCTTTCATGCTCGACAACAAATTCACGCGCAACTCCTAAGCTTCCATCGTACTGTTCGACGTGCTGCTTATCATCAAATTTACCACATATTGTTTCTGTGGCAGCGGCAAATATTTGAGCCTCTCCCATTCGCTCTTCCAACTGAGATTCCAGTTGACGAATCTGCCCTTGAATACTCTCTATATCGGTCAATGTTGTGTTTAAGGCATCCTGTAAATTGGCTGGAATTTGAGCTGGTGACGGTGCCGGTAGTGCTTTTCTTTCAAACATTATTTGCTTCTCCTTGTTTACTTATGTTTAACGCAACTACCACTAGGTAAGCTGTATGGCATCTAGATTCGCTCTGGAGACTTTTTCAGCAAGCCCTAGCTTAAGATACCTATTTAGAAATTGTTAGGTCCAAAGTCGCTGTTATAGCCTCGTGTATCGATGTGGGTAAAAGTGCCGTATGTACCAATACCACCAGCGAAAGTAAAAGTACCTTCAGTTGCAGGATTAGTAAAGGTCTGACCTCGGTAACTTCTCAATTTTTTTGTCCAAGCCCGTGGATTCCCGGAATTAGCATAAAAATCAATGGCAGTCATACTTTTATTATCATATCTCAGAGAATGAAAGGAATTTGCTACTCCATCAACACATGTATTGTAATCAGGATGACGGTAAACACTAGTCATATTTATAGGTGTACCTAAATCAGTGCGTAACCTTTGTAAAACAGCTAGAGTGGGAGCAATATTATTCCAAACTTTTGAAGGCGGAACGGAGTTTTGAAGACCACGACACTTGTTATAAAGTAATCGGGTAATTTCATTGCCACTGAAATTGGGAAGTCCAGACCAGCTATCAATTCTGGCTTTGAATTGATTCAACGTTCCCATATTAACCGCTTCTGAAACTAAGCCAGATTGACCTGATTCTTGCTGAAGGCTTTCTGTTTCTACAATTTCTGTGGTTTCTTCCGGTTCGGGCTGATCTCCTTGAGTTGAGAGTAAAAGTAACTCTATGGTTTTGAGATGATTTTCAAGGGATTCTAGAGTTGGCTTTTCTTCCGAATTTAAAAAATCACTATTATTTTGTGCTAAAGCACTTGCAGAAGATAAGTTTAAAGTAATGAAGACAAGTAGAAAGATGCTCATTACTACAGAAAATAAACGTTTCATTGGTTTCTCCTTAAACAGAAATGAAGTACACTCTAAATCCGATGGTTTTAATTCACCTTTTTTTGCTCAAACAATCAGGGAACATCTTTATAAAACAAGTGAACCCCTATTTTGATTACAAATGTACCTGAACGAACCCAGAATGGTGGACTTATATAGTCAGCGTAATAATGCGTGGCATCATCCACGGGTGTAGAAATTCGCCGAGCAATTACATCCTCAGCAATTTTTAGACAGCGAGCAAAAACTGAATTGCTAGCGGTGACATTAAGAATCACAGGTCGATTAGGATTATTGCGATTCCAGCAGGAATACTGCCAAGGTTTGAGACAGACATCACGAATCGTATTTCCCCACCAATAACCACCACGAGCTTGAGCATAATTAACTCGATTAATCACACTCCAAGCGACTGCTTCTTTACCTTGATCCGATTCTCCCCTGGCTTCACCGTAGATAGTTCTAGCCAAAATGTCTATGTCATTGGCAAGAGATTCTAATGTGATTTCAGGAGTTAGACTTTCCGGTAATGTTTCCTGCTCTTTTAACACAACCTCTCTTAGAGTTTGATTGATGATGTTTTCCTCTAACTTTTCTAAAGATTGTCCTGAAAGTTGTTTAAAGACATCACTATATTCTCGACGAATAGTTTCAGGTACTAGATCGTCTCCAGGTAGTTGACCACCTAGTTGCTTTAATAGAAGTCGTCCTTTATAACGAATTGCTTCTGGAGATTGAGGAGTATTATTTCCAGACCCAGGAAAAATAATATAGACAACATCTTCAGTAATTCCGGTCGTGCTGATATCACTTGGGAAGTCGTTATTTCCTAATAAAGATTGCAAAAGTGCAATAGAACCACTGACAAGTTTATTAGAACAGCGACTCACATTGGCAAAAATAGCAAACTCAATTTGTTCATCATAAATAACAGCAACAATATCACCTAAAAAAATGCCTAGCTCTCCATAATTATCAGGAAGAGCTATATAAGGCACATCCTCTGAATTGATATATTGTTTTTGTCCAATTGAATTAGGATATCTCAAAAGTGTTTCGGTTAGACCACAACAAGGATCTATTTCTGGAGCTTTTGGAGAACCATCAATAGTGACAGTCATTTCTGAGTCAAAATAAAACTGTCCCCCCTCTAATTCGAGCATTATCTTACAATCGACAAAAGGCGCACTCATTTGAGTAGCTTTATCAAGACCATATCGAATATCACCTAAAAACTTTACAACTCCTTCAGGTGGAGTATAATCTTCTGCTGAAGAACGTCTTAAAATAATATCAACTAAAGACTCTGCTACTAACCGATTAGTATTGTCAAAACCTCTAATTCTAAATGTTTTTTCTCCAAACTTTAAAGATTGAGCATCAAGAGCGCTCCATTTACTAGATGATTCCCGTTGAGCTACTGTTTCAGATTCATCAGAGACAATTGTTATAGTCTGAATATTACTGTCACCTGTTATCTCAAACTCAATATTTTCGTTTTGAGAAAACTCTTGTCTAGAATTTGGTTTTACTATCGCAATTTCTCTGCGAGAAATAGAGTCCGAACCAAAAGCAGTATTAGCGATACCAGTTAAAAATTGCAACCAAACGCTACGATTAGAAATATTTCCAGTAATACTCAAGTGAGATAAAGCTTGTTGCAGCGCAGATTTCGTATCTCGTCCGTATTTACCATCAATCCCTGATGAACCTACAGAAATACCGAAAACATGGACTAGAGCTCCTTGCAGAAAAAGCACTCTGCTTTTGAAAACTGATTTAAAGCCGACACTTGTTCCGTCGTCAAGGTGAAAATGATCTCGATGGGCAGCATCATATAAATAATTTAACACTGTCCCAAAATGCTTTCTTAAAATAGCTTCGACCCCGAAGTAAAATCTACGATCTCCTCTCTGATGACCATCCCAGAGAGTGACAAACGTTCTGTCAGACCAAAAGATTCCATCAAGATCAAAAGCTCGACCTTTGCCATGATAACTGCGCTTATTTACCCAAGTTCCAGCAGATGTTATTACCTCGGCTTTTCCATAAGGACAAAGATCCCATAGTTCAAAGAAACATTGATCGAGTTTTCGCTCAGCCTCAGTAGTTGCATAAAATCTAGTAGAAACCCCTCGTGTTCCGTAGTCACGGGATGAGAGACGATCATAATGAACTGGAACATCTGCTATGCGGGTAAAGTAATTCGATGGTCTAGTAGCCATATTAAATCTCAAACCTAAACAAAATAAACTATTTCAGACTTCGACGGACAAGCAGTATCTTTTAAAAAAACTCCCAAACCCAGTACCAGCCGGCTTTTCAATATTTCCGAACCCCTCGGTTTTGGGTGATTGTCCTCAAACCCAGAACCCGTCAGGGATACAGCTTATTAATCACCCTAGCCGTTGAAAATATCTACTAAATGATGTGTCCTAACCGCTATGGCGGTTGCTATATCAGCATGATCCGCACGGTTTGGATAACCAGATTCATAGTCATTGATGCTGTTAGTGAAGCTAAAGCTCACTGAGTTAGATTTCCACTTAGCTCCATCTAGCAAGCCATCAATGTTATTGTCGTCGGTTGCTGTTACAGTTGTTGATGGTGTGGGAACTCCAAAGCTCATAGTTGTTTCTCCTTATAACATTAAAGTTCGTGGATTGTTGGGTTGTGTTTGTTGTAAAAATTGAATATTTCCTAGCTCTTATGATGGAGGTTTCATGTTTAATTCCTCCTCAACTTCACTTTCAATTGCCATTGTGCTGGTAAAATCAACGGCAGAGTTGAGGAAAAATAGGTAGTATGAAAATTAAGTGAATTCAGGATAATTCAGGATAATTCAGGATAATTCAGGTTTCAGTCATATATATAGGGTTTACCGGTGTGGTGAGGTACATGATCAGGGCTGGGGATGAGGGCGCAAGGATAGTGCCCATACAGGGACTTACTTTTGGTCGGGATCTAGAAAACCTCTCTCCAAACCTCTCTCCTGCAAGGAGAGAGGCTTTGAGGCTCCCCCTTCCGTGCAAAAAAAGCGAAGCATCCTTTGTCATCTCCCCTTGTAGGGGAGAACGAGAGGGGTGGGAAGGGGGCTGGGGGGAAAGGGTTTGATGTTGATTTTTCAATATGGCGTGAAAAGTCAGCTACAGGGAGGGTGTACCTCACGCAATTGGGAACTGCGATAAACCTCCCACGGCTGGGTTGTGATAGCTTTTGATATCTTCTGATAGTAATAACCCGATTGAATTTGATACCTAACGGGGGGTTCTGCACCAAGAATTCCCTTTTTAATAGACATAGATGAGACACGAAAAGGTAGGGGCACCATCCTTGCGCCCCCACAAAAGAAACGCTATAACCCCAAGACTTACGCAGCCACACCATATATATTGATTAAGGTGGGTTACGCTACGAAGATAGCACCCTACATATAGAGCCTTTGCGTAAGTCCTAAACCCCTAACCGTTAAGGATGCTCGACCATGAAATTTAACCGAGAACAGGCAGTACAAATAGCGAACCAAGCTGTATCCGATCAAACCCACCGCAGCTTAACCGATGTTGAAGTAATCGTTCTCAAAGGATCTTGGGATAGACAAGAGTACGATCAAATTGCGGCACAAAATCAATATTCGACCAGTTATATCAGTCAAGATGTAGCCCCAAAACTGTGGAAAACCTTAACGGATGCCTTGGGTGAGAGAGTCAAAAAAAGTAACTTAAAACAAGTTTTAGAGGCATATTGGCAACAGAAAATGGCGGCTACTGACTCAACCAATCCCCTCAGCCAAAATCATAATTATCCTTTGCCTTCAGCCTCCCCAAAACAGCAAAGTACAGAGTTATGCCAAACCACTCCCGAAGCACCAGCCGCCTTGACACCCGATCGCTATGTGGAGCGCTCTCCCCTAGAAACCATCTGCGCGAAAACCCTATCCCAACCGGGGGCGCTAATACGGATTAAAGCACCTAGCCTCATGGGTAAAACATTTCTCGTGACTCGAGTATTGGCTCAACTCGCTACTCAAGGCTACCGCACCGCTAGTGTAAGCTTGAACCTAGCAGATAGCAGCAAACATTTCACCAATTTGGATAAATTCTTACGCTGGTTGTGTATTAATTTGACTCACGAACTCCATTTACCCAATCAGTTAGATGAGTATTGGGATGAAGACTATATGGGGTCAAAAGTAAGCTGCACTACCTACTTTGAAGACTATCTCCTAGCCAATGCCAATACCCCCTTAGTTCTCTGTTTCGATGATGTGGATTTGCTCTTCCCCCATCCCGAAGTTTATGAAGACTTTTTTGGACTTATGCGTTCCTGGTATGAAAAAACCAGGAGTCGCCAACTCTGGAAAAAATTACGATTAATTATTGTCCATTCAACGGATGTGTATATCCGCTTAAATATTAATCAATCTCCCTTTAATGTCGGCTTACCTATAGAACTATCCGATTTTACCCCAGAACAGGTACAAACTTTTGCCCAGTATCATGAATTAGAACCAGATATGAGTCTAATCCAACCCCTAATGCAGATGGTGGGGGGACATCCTTATCTCTTGGAGCAAGCCTTTACTCACCTGAAAAGTAATCCAGAAATTACCCTAGAGCAGCTCCTAGCAGAAGCCCCCACCGAAGCCGGAATTTACGCCAGCCATTTGCGGGAAAACTGGTTACATCTGCGATCGCATCCTGAACTCGCTACAGCATTTAAACAGGTGGTAACCGCAACCATCCCGATCCAACTGGAACCTATATCAGCCTATCAACTCCAAAGCCTGGGATTGATCAAACTATCGGGGAATCAAATAGAGCCGCATTGTAACTTATATCGTTTGTATTTTCATCAGTATTTAGGAGACATTGAATGAATACTGAACTTCAGCCAACGTACAGGTATCAAATTGGTGGCAGTTTACCCCCAGATTCTTCAACCTATGTGGTACGACAGGCAGATTCAGACTTATTTAACGCCTTATTAGCAGGGGAATATTGCTATGTTCTCAATTCCAGACAAATGGGTAAATCCTCGCTGCGAATTCGTACCATGGACAAACTGCAAGCCCAAGGAATTGTCTGTGCCGAGATTGAACTGACTGGAATTGGGAGCCAACAAATTACGGCACAACAATGGTATGGTGGAATTATTCAAGAACTGATCAGTGGTTTTGACTTGCCGATCAATCGACGCCATTGGTTACGCGATCGCGAGGATCTCTCCCCAGTACAACGGTTGGGAGAATTCATCGAAACCCTGTTGCTGCAAATCCCCCAAAATATCGTCATTTTTATCGATGAAATTGATAGTATTCTCAGCTTAAATTTCCTCACCGATGAATTTTTTGCTCTAATCCGTAATTGCTATGATAAGCGAGCCTCTAAACTTGACTATAAACGCCTCACTTTTGCTCTATTAGGCGTCGCCACGCCATCGGATTTAATCCAAGATAAAAATGCTACTCCTTTTAACATTGGTCGCGCCATCGAACTCAGAGGCTTCCAATTCCATGAAAGTGGAGCTTTAGTCGCCGGATTGGTTGGTCGGTCTAATCATCCTCAAGCCCTGTTAAAAGAAATATTATATTGGACAGGAGGACAACCATTTCTGACCCAGAAACTCTGTTGGCTTATCGCTCAGTCTGGTTTCGTTCAAAGTCAGGAAGTTGACAGTATTCCCCCTGGTGAAGAACCCAAATGGGTAGAACAGTTCGTGCAAAAGCAGATTGTAGAACATTGGGAAGCCCATGATGATCCAGAGCATCTAAAAACTATTCGCGATCGGATTTTGCGGAATGCTCGTGACAGTGAACGATTGCTATTATTATATCATGAAATTCTCCAATATGGAAAAAATGCCGCAATAAATTCTGATGAACAGATGGAATTACGGCTATCGGGAATAGTCACCAAACAAGAGGGTTATTTACGAGTTTATAATCCTATCTACGAATCCGTCTTTGATTTAAATTGGGTGAGTGCTAAACTAATCGCATTGAACTCATCTCCAATCCGAGTAGACAAGGCAACCGACAAAAAGGCGAAAATACCCCAAGATATCAAGGAGATTGAACCGGAATCATGGAACAATCCTCCAGAAGCGATTCCGATTTCGCCAATTCCTCCATCTGAGAGCCAAGTATTACCTGTAGACTTCCGCAAAGAACCGTGGTGGTGGGTTGGGTTAAGGGTACTAATCGCCAGTGCGATCGCGACAAGTCTGGTTTTGGGAGTGCGATCGCGCGGTGGGTTGGAGTCTTGGGAACTTCAAGTCTTTGATCACCTGATGCGGTTACAACCCCAGGAAGAACCCGATGAACGACTTTTAATTGTGGAGATTACCGAAAAAGACGTTCAGGCTCAACCCGCAACCGAACGAGTGGGTGCGTCTCTATCGGATCGCGCCTTTGCTCAACTCCTGGCTAAATTAGAGTCGTATCAACCCCAAACCATTGGCTTAGACATTTATCGCGATCGCCCTGTAGAGGACAACTATCCAGAGTTAGCCCAAGCCATGGAAACGAGCGATCGCTTGTTTACCATTTGCCATTACGGTAATCCTGGCGTTGTACCGCCACCAGAAGTGTCAAGGGAACAACAAGGCTTTAATAACGTTATCCTGGATACCGATGATATTCTGCGTCGTCATCTTCTCGCTGTTTCTGACGCTTCACCCTGCCAAAATCCATACGCTTTTAGTATACAAGTTGCTAGTCATTACCTAGCTACTCAAGGAATTGAACCGCAACTCAATCCAGAGGGATATCTTCAGTTGGGTTCAACCGTATTTAAAACCGTAGACAAAAATGCAGGTGGCTATTCTAATATTGATTCCAGTGGTCACCAAATCTTACTCAATTACCGCGCCACGAATCAGATTGCTGAGAAAATTACGCTCACCGATGTCCTTACAGATCAATTTAATCCGAACCAAATCAAAAATCGTATTGTTTTAATTGGTACCACGGCTCCCAGTTTTAACGATCATCGTTGGCTGACTCCCTATAGTAAAGCACAAGGAACCGTTCAAACCATGACCGGAATAGAAATTCAAGCGCAGATGGTCAGTCAAATTCTCAGTGCTGTTTTAGAACATCGACCCCTGATCTGGTGGTGGTTAGAACCCATTGAGATCCTGTGGATTTGCGGTTGGTCTTTAATCGGCGGACTCCTCGCCCAAAATTCCCGCTCACCGCGAGGGTTTCTGGTTCGAGGCGGAGTCGCGATCGCTATTTTATACGGAAGCGGCTGGGTTCTTTTCCTGCAAGGCGGTTGGATACCCCTCGTTCCCGCCGCTTTAGCCTTGGTTATGACTGGAGGTATGCTGATTGTTTTATCTCGATTTAAGATTAATCCGTAGTGTGAGCATCTTGCTCACGTACACTGCAAGAACGTTGATTTAGTAACCCCAGTTAGCAGTCAAAATAATCCAAAATTCTGCCTAATCCTCCATTTTATGACTGATTACTTTTTTGGGATGGAGGGGAAGAACCCCCTGGACATTGAATAGTATTCTCCACCACTTCCGGTTGACTGGGAGGCGTTTGTGACGGTTGATTCGTTTGACAAATTTGATCACTCGTTGATTCTCCCGTGACAAACACTGCTCCGGTATAACTCCTTAAATCCGGTTTTTTGGCTTGCGCTGTAACCAGAGCCTCCTGTTGATTCGCGGAGACTATCTGATACTGGTAAGATTCAGGTTGTGATTGGAATGGAATTGCCAACTCCTCGAAGCTAGAGGCAAATTTTTCATGTTGTAAATAGAAAATTTGTTGGCTTTTATTCACCGAATTAATAAAGGATTTTGCCTCTAATTCCCCGGCTAAATCAATCGGCGGCAATGGGGAGGGTGTCAGTAGCGTGTGCGTGGGTAAAATCGGTTGAGGTTCATTTAGAGATAGAGCAGATTTGGCGGTGTTTTGATTCTCTGAGACAGTTGACTCGCTATCGTTGGCGGTGTCTGTGGATGGAGAAGAAACCTGATTAGAAAACGGACGCTGTTGCCAATACACATAGAAAGGAGTCACCGCTACTCCCACAATCAGCAAGCCAACGGCTGCTATCCATTTGGCTTTTTTCTCTTTCAGCAGATTGAGCCAATTCGACTGAATCGGTTTTTTGGCTGGAGAGAAGGATTTAGAGAGATTGGACTTGGACGCAACCGCTCTCCGGGGACTCGCTTCCGATTCATTCTTGATAATCTGCGTTGGTGCGTCCGGAGCATAATCCCATCGCGCCGTAGCATCTTGGTTATCAAGATTTGTCTCTGATGTGGGATTGTTGACCGCTGAATTTCGAGGATGTTTGCGCGATGTCGCTGCCGATTTTTCTCCTGTTCCGGTCAACGATTGGGCAGAATTTCTCATGCCCGACTGACCCGTTGCTCCGCTAGTTTTCCTTAACATCCTAGTGGGTATATCGGTCAATTTTGACTCTTGGGTTTTCCCCCTTTGCCCAAGGGTTCCTCTCCCTGAATGGAATGTAATGATACCCGAATTGTAATGCCTCAAATTATTCAGATCAGCCAGAACGGCTGTGACGGAACGGTAACGCTGACGGAAGTCATAGCGCACCATTTTATCAATTACATAACCAAGTCCTGGGCTGATATCGAGTTGATTGCGCCAGCTAAATTCACTGGTTTCCGGGTCTTGGGGCAATTGTTTGGGGTGTAATCCAGTCAAAGCTTGGAGACCAATCATCCCCACCGCATAGATATCACTGCTAAAGCGAGGTTTTCCGGCTAATTGTTCGTTGGGCATATAGCCGGCTGAACCAACAGCAATCGTCAGCGCCGTTGGTTCCTGGGTTTCCACACTTTGAGTACTGATTTGTTTAACCGCGCCAAAATCAATTAAAACAATTTTATTATCGGATTTACGTTTGATGATATTGGCGGGTTTAAGATCCCGGTGAATCACTTGATGCTGGTGAACAAATTCCAGAATCCTTAAAATCTCTTGTAATAGCCGAATAACAATTGCTTCTTTTAATGGCTTACCCTGGGGTAAAAGTTTAGATAGACTATCACCTTCGATAAATTCTTGGACTAAATAAAATTCTTGATTTTCTTCAAAGTGAGCAAACAGTCGCGGAATTTGCTCATGGTTTCCTAATTTGTACAGAACCTCAGCTTCGGTATTGAATAAACGTCTGGCTGTCTGCAACATCGCCGGATCAGTGGTTTTTGGCTTCAGTTGCTTGACAACACACCAAGGATGACCTGGTAATTGTTGATCTGCTGCGAGAAAGGTGGTTCCAAACCCACCCGCTCCAAGCTGACGAATAACGCGGTAGCGCCCACTAAGTATAATATCGGTCATGAGAGTTGTATCTAGGTTGTCAGCGTAAGCCATGTGACGTACTCCTACGGTCAATCAAAGATTAGCCCTTCGACTACGCGGTAGCTGAGCCTGTCGAAGCTCAGGGCTAAACCGTAGGCTTCTCCTCCCTTTACGGGATTCGCGTTTTATAGTGAGGCGAACGCCCAACCCCACTTTTTTGATAAGTATCCCAGAGTTAACATCCCGTGGCATTTGGACACCGCAATGCGGACAACTGTGCCAACGATCAGATAATTCTTTGGGAACTTCGTTTAGACAATTTGCACAATATTGAGACGTACCTGCTGGGTTAACCTTTATGATCTGCCTACCAGCTTTCGCGGCTTTGTCAGGCAAAATTTCATTCAGAAACCCAGCTATCCCAGCATCAGCAAAACTTTTGTTTAGACCCGATTTGGCAGCTTGCCCATTAGCAAGGAAGGTTCCATCCTCTGTTTGTTTAGGCTTGTTGCGTCGGATCAGGTTAACAATTTTTAAGTCTTCGATAAAGATGACATCCGCCTTATTCACCAATTCGCCAGCTAACTCAAAATGCCATTGTTTCCTCTGTCTGGCAATTTTTTGATGAAGCTTGGCTATACGCTCGTTGAGCTTACGACGAGATGTTGAGCCTTTCGGTTTTAATTCCCGTTTAGCTTGAAGCCTGCCTAGTTTTTCTTCAGACTGCCTGTAAAACCTAGGAGGCTCTTTTGTATCACCATCCGAACAAGCAATGAAATATTCCAGTCCAGCATCTACCCCGATACTGTTGGTTTCAGTTGGTTGGATGTCGATGGTTGGAGCATCAGGTACAGACTTGTCCTCTAAAGTTAAAGTTACATAAAAGCCGTCAGCTTTTTTGGTGATTAATGCGCGTTTAATAGTAAATCCATCGGGAATAGGACGGTGTTGGATTAATTTAACCTCACCCAGCTTAGGTAGAGTGATTCGATTACCCTGGATGCAATCAGGTTTAACTCTAGAGTAACCATAAGTCCGGTAACGGTTTTTGCCTTTAAACCTTGGCTTGCCGCTACGTTTACCTTTACTGTCTCCCTTGATAAACCTTTTGAACGCCAGGTCTACTCGCTTCACCATGTCCTGTAGGACATCAGCGTGAATATCCGCGTACCATTCCCTCTCTTTTTTGAGAGATACCAGAGAGCGTTTCTGACCGTAATATTCAGGTTTTTCTCTGGGTTGAGTAATACTACAAATTAATGGGCAGGCATTAACAGGGCAACGATTCATTTCCCACCAGTCAAACCTATCTGCCAACAGGTAATTGTACTGGAGTCGCAGCATATCCAGCCACTTATTTATGCGGCAACGCTGTAAGTAAGTTGGTTGCAGTTTGTACTGGTAGGCTAGTTTCATGTTAGTATTGTACCGCAAATCTATCCCGCATTCTTCTCATCGCGCTCATCAAAGATTCCAGCGTGAGGCTCCTGCGGATAATAGCTGAAGTTGGATTCGATAGACTTTTGCACCCCTTCTTTTTTAGGATAATCGCAATCGGGCGATCATTGAAAGGCTTACTCTATCACAAGTACCCAATCAAGTATTCCCAGTTTGACCGATCGCGGTAGCAAGTTGTTTAAGTTCAGCCCTCCCTTTGCTGGCAATGATCTGGATCACTAATTTTCAGTTTATCCAGAGTAACGGCTAGAGTCAGTCGCAGATTGCTGCTGATAGGCTAGATACACCGCCTCAAGAAAGACATTTGCCGTCACCTTTTGAGGCACATTTTCCAGGTCAATGATGTCTTTGACCTGAGTTGCTAATTGTCGGCTTAACTGCGTGCGGGCTTCTGCTGTCATCCCTCCACGCCGTTGCAAATACTCTCGAATGACGGCAAAATCATCGGGTAACAAGCGAGATAAATCACTTTGAGTCTGGAGTCGATTTGCCAGAGTTTGGGCTGATTCCGAGACCGAAAAGTTGGTGGATGTAATCGGTTGTTCTTCCTGAATCACTAAGGTTCCGGCTACCCAATCTCCAATCCGCTTTTCGCGTTTTCCTAAGGCGATAAAAAATACTCCCAGAAAAAATAAATCATCAACGGGTCGTAGTAAAGCCCGTAACGTAGCTTGTTGAAGTCTCACGGGTCTGCCATCATCGCGAATGACGCGAATTTTGACATAGCGCTTTCCTGGCGTTTGCCCTTGCCATAAGGTTTCAAAGAAAACAAAGTAACCGACATAGATAAAAAAGTAAAGTAAGAGTTGGATGGAAATTAACCAAAGCTCTAATCGGGTTTCACTGCCGATTAAATTTTCAATAACACCGATAAATTGAATCGATAAAAATGCCCAAGTAAGTAGGAAAACAATTAGAATTAAGCCCCAAACAATATAGTCAATTAACAGGGCATAGGCTCGATTGCCGATTCCGGCGAGCGTGAATTCTAGTTCAACACTTTCTGGAGTTTGCAGCGTGACTCGGTTAAAAAATCGCATGGCAGATAGAATTCATAAGTTTAGCGTAGCTGCATTCCCAAACCTTCTCGACGACTGCGGAGGTCATAGTAAACCACAGCTTTAATGGCTTGCCAGAAGGGTAAGACTAAAATTCCCCCCACTAAACTAGCAATAAACGAAACTAAATAAACCATCCAGTAAAGGCTTGATCCAGGTTCAAGTTGTAGGAGAAAAATCTGCGGTGCATAGCCAGTCAGTATCAGAATCGGTAAGGTGACTAAGAATGTAATTAAAACGATCCCTTGAATTCGGAAAGCTGAGTTTTTACTTAACTCCCAACTTCTATCAATACTTTGTTTGCCATTCACTTCTTCTTCAACCGCTAAGGGAACTTCAGCAATCAGCCACCGAGCGAAGAACCAGGTTAATCCACCTAAAAGAATAACCACGGCAATGACTCCACCAATAATTGTTGCTACGATAGAACGTGTGAATGGATTAGCGAAGAGTCCGCCCAAGACTAAATCGATGATGATGCGGAGAATAACCGCCACCAAAACGGCGACAATAGCTAGGGCGATATAGACTAAAACTAATAACAATCCGACTTGAAATGCAATTCTAAAGAATGACCAATTCCGGTCATTAAGCTGACGACGAGCTTCGCTCATCCGTTCAGGTTGACTGATTAATTCCCTAAAAGCTAAACGCGATATTAACGCCGAATTCACCAAATATTTAGACAATCCCAAAATCATCAAGGGTATCCAAATTAAAAAGAGTAACCAAGATGGTAAAAATGGAGAAGCTATTCCCGACCAAGCCGAAGATAATAAAAAGAAGATTATATTGGCGGGTGCTAACCATAATGTTGCGATAAGGGCAACACTGAGATACATCTGTAAGTGAGAACGGTAAAGCACCAATCCAGCGCTAACTACATTACCCACACTCAAGGGTCCCATGGATTGGCGGGGGTCGGGATTCTGGGACATTGGCTAAACATCTCCTGATCGGTGAAAGGCTGAATTTAAAGCTATCTTAAGCTAAGTTAGGCAGAATCTTCAGTGAAATTTCATGAATATTCAACGTTGGATTGCGCGGCGGGAACCCAATTGGAAGCGGTTGGATACTCTGTTGCGGCAAGTGGAAAAAAAAGGATTAAAGTCGTTACAGGCGGGGGAAATTCGGGAACTGGCGAGTTTATATCGTTCGGTATCGGCGGATTTAGCCCGGGCGAGAACCAACCAGGTGGGAACTATCGTGGTGCAAGAGTTACAACGGTTGACCTCTCGCGGCTATAACCAAATTTATCAAGGTTCTCGGCGTCAGGAATGGCAAGCCGTGTGGCAGTTTTGTCGCTGGGGGTTTCCAGAGGTGGTGCAGCGCACTTGGGGTTATACCGCCATCGCCACAGCAATTTTTTTAGGGGCGGCGCTGGTGGCGTGGTGGTTGGCTTGGACTGATCCGGTGTTTATGTCGCTGGTGGTTCCGGATCATTTGATCGAGAAGGTGCGCGATCGCGGAGAATTATGGATGGGTTCGATTGTGGGCATTGAACCGTTAGCCTCTAGCAATATTATGATTAACAATATCCGCGTCTCCTTTGGCGCGGTTGCGGGTGGCATTACAGCGGGTGCTTATACGATCTTCTTGATGGCATTCAACGGCTTGCATATTGGTGCTGTCGCCACCTTAGTCGGTCAAAATAATTTGGCGTATCCCTTCTGGGCGTTTGTCTTCCCCCATGGTTCCCTGGAACTTCCCGCTATTTTCCTCGCCGGCGGTGCAGGTTTGTTAATTGGTCGCGGAATTCTGTTTCCTGGACAATATCGTCGGGTGGATGCGATTAAAGTGTATGGGTCTCAAGCCGCCCAGTTAGTCTTTGGTATTGTACCAATGCTAATTATTGCTGGGATTATTGAAGGTTTTTTCTCACCGAGTCCTCTGGTTCCAGATTTGATTAAATATGTGGCTGGTGTGGGACTGTTTACCCTTTTAGTCCTCTACTGTACTCGTCCGTTACATAAGACCTACTCAAAACTGATCAACCGTAGTCAAATCTAACCTTGATGCTTACTTCCTGCTTCACTCTGGCAGTGTCGGCACTCAACACCTCGGCTACGCTCGGTGTTGACCCTGAATTTCGACAGGCTCAAT